>JAJFTT010000027.1 GCA_021372785.1 Negativicutes bacterium
CTTGCTTTCTAATCTTTCGTGTGCTAAAATATCAGCGAACAGCATATCAAAACAGGTGATATGCCATTAAATGACAGGAGGATTGTTCCGATGAAAAACGCCAAGCCGATCAGCAGCAGTATGGTTGAAAAATTTGATGCCGATTACAGCAGCAACAAGCATTACAAGGCAATGACGCATGCCTTGGCCAAAAATGCAGTGAACAGCATTGCCTATGTCCAAAGCAGCACCGAATACACTGATGCTAAATTCTCCATTGACCTACCCACCATGACAGTCACCAACCAAAAGTCCAGCGGTCGCTGCTGGCTGTTTGCCGGTTTGAATGTTTTGCGTGAAAGAATCGGTAAAAAATATAATCTGGAGTATTTTGAATTCAGTCAGAATTACCTGGCCTTTTGGGATAAATTTGAAAAAATCAATTACTTTTTAGAATCCATCATCGACTTAGCCGATCGTCCGGTGGATGACCGTACCGTTGAATATCTGCTGCACACCGGCATTCAGGATGGCGGTCAATGGGATATGATGGTCAGCTTGATCAAGAAATACGGCTTGGTGCCCCAGGCAGCGATGAATGAAACCTTCCAAAGCAGCAACACGCGCGCGATGAATGGTCTGATCAATCAAAAATTGCGGCTCGATGCCGCTGCTTTGCGGGAAATGGTTGCCCAAAAGCAAGCCATGACCGCAATCGAAACCGAGAAGAGCCGCATGCTGGCTGAAATGTATCGGTTCCTTTGCATGAATTTTGGTCAGCCGCCGGAAACGTTCCAATTTGAATTTGTCGACAAAGATAAAAAATACCATTGTGAACAGAAGATCACTCCTCTGCGGTTTTATCAGGACTATGTCGGTGATATTCTGGACGAGTATGTCTCCATCATCAACGCTCCCACCGCCGATAAGCCCTTCGATCAGACTTATACCGTCGACTATCTGGGCAATGTGGTGGGCGGCAATGAAATTCTCTACTTGAATCTGGAAATCGACACATTCAAACAGCTGGTGATCGCACAATTAAAAGATCAGGAAGTCGTTTGGTTTGGCAGCGACTGCGGCAAGGATGGCGAACGGGAGATCGGCGTTTGGGATGACAGCGCATACGATTATGCAACTGCTTTTGATCTGAACTTTGACATGAGCAAAGCCGTGGCGCTCGATTACCGTCACAGCGCCATGAATCATGCCATGGTGATTACCGGCGTCAATCTGACGGATGGCGGCTGCGCAACGAAGTGGAAAATCCAGAACAGCTGGGGCGATACCGCCGGCCGCAAAGGTTATTTCCTGATGACGGATTCCTGGTTTGATAAGTGGGTCTATCAGGCGGTCGTCAACCGGAAATATCTCTCTGCCCGGCAGCAGGAAATTCTCAAAAAAGCGGTCAAGCATCTCAACCCCTGGGATCCCATGGGTTCTCTGGCGGAATAAGCTGCCCTCCATTGTAATGCCGTACTCAAATAATCGGTATGGGCATAGAGCGCCGCCATTGATCTGCGCTCTCTGCCTTGCTGATTGCCAGACAGTCCAGCTTTTCTTGCCAACTCATAAGAATATTCGGTTTCTCAAAGCGAAATCTTTTGCTTTTGCAGTCAAATCCATTCAATGAAGGGATCTGGGCTTCGTCTGCCCCGGAGATTGACTCTCTTCGGCGATCGTGCTAGAATGAAAGCAAATTTAACCGGGAGGTACTGTTATGAAAGAAAAATTGATTGCCAATGTAGATTCCCTCAAAGAGGAATTGCTCGCCCTTTCTCACCATATCCATGACAATCCGGAAATTGCTTATACCGAACACAAAGCGGTCGCTTTCTTGAGCGAAATCCTGACCAAACACGGTTTCACAGTAACCACACCTTATGCCGGCGTAGAAACTGCTTTTTGCGCCAGCAAAAAAGGCAAAGGGCCCGGTCCGAAGATTGCTTTCCTGGCCGAATACGACGCTTTGCCGGAGATTGGACATGCCTGCGGTCACAATATCATCGCCACCTGTTCCACCGGCGCTTTTCTTGCTTTAGCCGGGCTGATGGATCAGTATAATGGGGAGATTATGTTGATCGGCACTCCGGCCGAGGAAGCCGGCGGCGGTAAGATCCAGCTGCTGCGCAATGGCGGTTTTGAAGGCATCGAATATGTGCTGATGATGCATCCGAGTTCCGGTAACAAAGGGCTCGTCAACCGCGGCGGCCGTGCAGCCACTACTGTCAGCGTCGAATTCTTTGGTAAATCCGCCCATTCTTCCGGCCCGCAGGCCGGGATCAACGCGCTCAATGCGCTGATTGCAACCTTTAACCATATCGATCTGCTGCGTCCGGCTCTGCATCCGCAAAGCAATATCAACGGCATCATCACCAAAGGCGGCACCGTGGCCAATGCCATTCCCGATTATGCCGCAGCGAATTTCTCACTGCGTTCTTCCACCCTCTTTGAACTGGAAAAATTAGTGGACGCCGTGAAAAAATGCGCTAAAACCGCGGAAGCTTTAGTCGGCGCCCGCTGTGAAATCAAAGTCGGCGATTTGTATGCCGAGCGTTATCCCAACTGGCCGATGTGTGAAGCCTTTAAAAATAATATGGAATCCCTCGGCATGCCAATGGAAATCGGCAATCCGGTCGGCAACTACGGTTCTTCCGATATTGGCAATGTTTCCATCAAAATCCCGGCCATTCATGATTATCTGCCCGCCTGCCCGGCCGGTGTCAACAGTCATAATGCGGAGTACACAGCCTACACCGATAAAGCGCAAGCCGATGCCACCTGTCTATTGGGCGCCAAAGGGCTCGCCATGACCGCGCTTGATATTTTAGAAAAACCGGAACTGCGCCAACAAATCCAAGCTTATTTCGTCAAGCAAATCCCACAGGAATACAAATAAAACAGCGGCACGCGTCCGGCCCGCTAAAAAATACCGTCGCAGCCTCCGGCCGCGAAGAGACACTCCTTCGAACAAATCAAACGAAACCCCCGGAAGATATCCCGCATGCGTGGGTTATCTTCCGGGGGTTTCCCGCTTATTTTCAGTTCGCTCAATTTCTCTCCGGGAAGCGATTGACCTGCCAGTAAGGCTGCTTGCCGCGCAATACCCGGTCAATTTCTTCTGCCGCCTGCAGTGCCATGGCGTCGAAGGCTTCCACTGTATGCGCCGCATAATGCGGCGTGATCAGCACATTCGGCAAAGCAAACAACGGATTGCTGTAATCAAAAGGCTCCTTCTGCAATACATCCAGAGCGGCACCGGCGATCTGCTTGTTTTTCAGGGCGGCTATCAAATCTGCCTCCACCACAATATCGCCTCTGGCTGTGTTGATCAGCCAGGCCTGCGGCTGCATCCAGGCAAATTCGGCGCTGCTCACGCTGCCTTTGGTCTGGGCGGTTGAAGGCACATGGATGCTGAGATAATCCGCTTCGCGAAAGACTGCTTCGCGGGACAGCACCGCATCCAGGCAAGGCGGCTTAGTTTCTTCGCTGAGATGCGGACCATAGGCAATCACTTTCATGCCGAAGGCCGACTTGGCCATACCGGCCACCTGTGAGCCGATGTTGCCCAACCCGATGATCCCCAAAACCCTGCCCCGCAGTTCATGACAGAAAATCCGGTCACGCACTTGAAAATCTCCGGCTGAAAAACTTGGCTCCAATTCGCGGTAGCGTTTGGCACAGGCGAGTAAAAGAAAAATCGTATACTCAGCAACCGCATTGCTGTTGGCCAGCGGCGTGTTGGTCACATAAATCTGTCGTTTCGCGGCCGCCGTGAGATCAACATTGTCATAACCCGCGCCAAAGCGAGCGACAATCTTCAAACGATTGGCATTGGCCAGGACCTGCTCCGTGACCGGAGTCGCCCGCACCAGCAGCGCATCGCAGTCTCTGATTTCCCGCGCCAGGCCCGCTTCCGAATTATCGCTGCCCAGTCTGACTTCGTAACCCTGCCGCAGTAAAAAATCAATGCCGGTTTGCGCGATCTTCTGGGGCAGCAGAATTCTTGCCTTCAAATTGCTTACCTCCCTACATTCCTGCCAGTTTCATGACTTTTGGCGCCGCAGTAAGAAACCAGACGGCGTAGCGCCGCGGATTTTTCTGCAAATCCTCAACCAGATCATAAAAGCGAACCCATTTCATCCCGGAAGCTTCTGCCGGATTACGGCTGAAAGGTCCTTCATAGTCAGCCATCAACACAGGATCATACTCGTATTCTGTCAGCTGATGGCTGAATTCAGCGCGGTAGACAAAAGAAAATGCCGGACAAAGCAGTTTTCCTTTCGCTTAAAGGGGATTTTCTTTGGGTGTGCCGGCCTGACGGGGATATTTCGTCGGTGTTTGACGGATTTTTTTCACTAAAAGCAGGCGTCTGTCCTGTCCGCTGAACGGCAGCTGCAAGCAGCAGTCCCGCTCCGCTCTGCCTCCCAGCAATTGCAAGGCGTTTTGCGCCTCGGATAGTTCTTCGGTCAGAGACGGTCCTTTGAGAGCCAGGAATCTGCCGCCGGAACGCACAAACGGCAGACAATACTCCAACAGCACCGGCAAAGGCGCCACGGCTCTGGCCAAAGCCAGATCGTAGCGTTCACGGTGCAACGCTAAGTGTGCGCCATCTTCCGCCCTGGCGTGCAGCAGGGAAGCCGATAAATCCAGTTTTTCCAGCAGCTGACGCAAAAATTCCAGGCGTTTGCCCAGGGAATCCAGCAAGACAAGCTGTAAGCCCGGTTCCATGATCAGCAGCGGCACCCCGGGAAAACCGGCGCCGGTTCCGATATCGATGACCCACATGCCGGAACGCAAAGAAACCAGCTGCAAAACCGTGAGGGAATCCAAAAAATGTTTTTCGATTATCTCAAATTCATCCGTCAGGGTGGTAAGGTTGATTTTTTGATTGTACTGCAATAAAAAATCAGCATAGATTTCAAATCGCTGCAGCTGCTTGTCCGTCAGCAGAATGCCCAGCTCCGCCGCACCTGTTTTCAGCTTCTCCAGATTTTCTTCCTTCATGACCGTTGCTCTCCTTTCCGACGCTGCTGCTCCAGCCAAATCAGCAATACAGAAATATCCGCCGGACTGACACCGGAAATTCGCGCCGCCTGTCCCAGATTACGCGGACGCACCCGGCTGAGCTTTTCTCTGGCTTCCCTGGATAAGCCCTGCAAAGTTTGATAGGGCAAATCCTCCGTCAAAACAGTAAATTCCAGATGCTGCTGATGCCGAACCTGTTCGCTCTGCTGCCTGATATAGCCGGCATAGCAAACCTCCACTTCCACCTGACTGCGGATCTCCGGCGACAAGGCCGCCAGCTCGCTGTCAAACGGCAGCAATACTTCCATATTCAGCTCCGGCCGGCGCAGCAGGGCGGCCAGGGATGTACTATGCTCCATCGCCGTCGTGCCGGCTTTGACCAGCGCGTTGTTTAACTCCTCGCCCGGTGCGAGAAAGACACGTTCCACGCGTTCGATTTGCCGGTCGACTGCGTCTCTCTTGCTGCAGAAACGCTGATAACGCTGCTCATCGATCAGACCCAGGGCATAGCCATAGGGGGTCAGGCGCCGATCGGCGTTATCCTGACGTAAAATCAAGCGGTATTCCGAACGGGCGGTCATCATCCGGTAGGGTTCGTTGGTGCCTTTGGTGACCAAATCATCAATCAGCACGCCGATATAGGCTTGCCAACGCTGTAAAATCAAGGGATCCTTGCCTTGCAGTGCCAAAACGGCATTAATCCCTGCGATCAAACCCTGTGCTGCCGCTTCTTCATACCCGGAAGTGCCGTTCAGCTGTCCGGCGCTGTAGAGACCCCGGACGCGTTTCCACTCTAAGTCGGGTTTCAATTCCAACGGGTCCAGGCAGTCATATTCAATGGCATAACCGGGACGCATGATCTCAACCTGTTCCAATCCCGGTATGGTGCGTAAAAAAGCCAGCTGGACATCCATTGGCAAACTGGTTGACATCCCCTGCACATACATTTCTTCCGTGGCCAGGCCGGTCGGTTCGATAAACAGCTGATGCCGGTCTTTCTCGGCAAAGCGCATGACTTTGTCTTCAATGCTGGGGCAATAACGCGGACCGGTGCCTTTGATCACACCGCTGAACAGCGGCGCCCGGTGAATATTCGCTTTGATAATGGCGTGTGTCGCGGGATTTGTCCAAGTCAGCCAACAGCAGCGGGTCGGCAGATCGGGATAGGGAGAATCGAAACCGAACCGTTCTTTTGTTTCGTCACCATTTTGCCGGATCATTTTGCTGTAATCCAAACTGTTGCCGTTCACCCGGGCGGGAGTGCCTGTTTTGAACCGCCGCAAGCTGACGCCAAAACGCTGCAAATTGCCGCTTAAAGCCAAGGCGGCTTGCTGCCCATCCGGTCCGGAAGTACTCTGATAATCTCCGATGATCACTTTACCGCCAAGAAAAGTACCGGTCGCTAAAATCACTTTCGGCGCCGTGAAAACCCGTCCCAATTGGTCGGCTACTCCGCTGACCGCTCCGTCTTGCGTTAAAATATCCTCCACCAGAGCTTGTTTCAACTGTAAACCCGGCTGGATTTCCAGGATATGCTTCATATAGCGCAGATAGAGGCCACGGTCAATCTGAGCCCGATAAGACTGCACCGCCGGTCCCTTGCTCGTATTCAGGCATCGCATTTGAATGGCACAGGCATCGGCTGCCTTTGCTATTTCACCACCCAGCGCATCAATTTCCTTGATCAGGTGACTTTTCGCCGGGCCGCCCATGGCAGGATTACAAGGCAGCTGCGCTACAAAATCCAAACCAATGGCTAAAAGCAGCGTGTTGGCTCCCATTCTGGCCGCGGCCAGAGCCGCCTCACAACCGGCATGTCCGGCGCCGACCACAATCAGATCATAATCATATTGCATTTGACCTCACCTCTATTTGCCGACGCAAAACTGGCTGAAAATCGTATCGATTATATCTTCCGAAACCAATTCTCCGCTGATGGCCGCCAGCGCCTGATAAGCGGAACGCAAATGGATCACGTAACAGTCCTCCGGCAATCCACTCGCGACTGCCTGCCGACAGGCTTCCACCTGCCGCAAAGCCTGCTCCACCGCGTCTTTGTGCCTTAAACTGGTTAAGATCGCTTCATTACCGGCCGTCACGGTCCCGCTCAGCACCCGCTGCCGAATCGCATCCAGTAAATCTTCCAGACCTTCACCCAAAGCAGCCGCAATCAGGACTGGTTTCTGTTTGAAACCCAATTGCAGCAATTCTTTGCGCAGATTGCTGCCGTCGGCGAGATCGGTCTTATTGATCACCAAGAGCAGCGGCCTGTTTTGCACAAGATCCGCCAATTCACGGTCTTCCGCTTGCAAAGCTTCCCCGGCATCCAGGACCCATAAGACAAGATCGGCGGTATCGATGGCGGCGCGGGTGCGAACCATACCCAGTCGTTCAATTTCATCGGCACTTTCATGTAAACCCGCCGTATCCACCAAGCGCATGACGATGCCGTCCAAAGAAAAACGTTCCTCTAAAATATCGCGGGTAGTCCCGGCAATTGCCGTCACAATCGCCCTGTCTTCTCCCAGCAAACTATTCAGCAAAGAGGATTTGCCCACATTGGGCCGCCCCACGATCACGATTTTGACTCCCTGCCGCAAAATTCTGCCCTGATCCGCCGTGAGCAGCAACTGCTGCAGATCGTTCGCCAAAGCGGCTAGGCTTTGCCCGAACGCCTGACGGTCCAGCGGCTCGTAATCATCGGGAAAATCGATGGAAACCTCAATGAGAGCGATCAACTGCAGGAATTTTCGGGTCAGTTGGCCGATTCTTCGTCCCAAAAGGCCGCCGAGCTGTGCCATCGCCTGTGCGGCTCCGGCGCTGCCGTCCGCCTGAATCAAATCCCTGACCGCTTCCGCCTGGGTCAAATCCAGGCGTCCGCTTAAAAACGCCCGTTTGGTAAATTCACCGGCTGCGGCCGGCACGGCACCCGAACGCAGCAAAAGCTGCAAAACCTGCTGCACAACCACAATACCGCCATGGGTTTGAATTTCCACCACATCTTCGCCGGTATAACTATGCGGCGCCGCAAAATAAAAACTGATCACTTCGTCAATGCGGCGGCCGCTGAGCGGTTCTTTGACATAACCATAATAGACCTGCCGCGGCTGCATTCTGCCTGTTCGGCAGCCCGGCAGCAAGAGCACTCGGCGGGCAATTTCTTCCGCATGATCTCCGCTTAAGCGTACAATCCCAATCCCTCCCTCGCCGGGGGGTGTTGAAATAGCGGCAATGGTATCGCCGGATGTCCACATACGAATCTCACCTGCCTTACCCACGCGTTGAAATAAAGAAAGAAAAATCAATTTGCATTGCATCAATCTAAAACAGAAGCATAGCACGTTTTACTCAACACGCTATGCTTACATTCGTATTCAACCCGAACTGGGTTTTTGCTTATTTTTTGTAAATCACCACGTGTCGACGGCTGTCTTCCCCGGCACTTTCCGTATAAACCGTCTCGCTGTCCTGTAACGCCATATGAATCAGGCGTCGTTCTCTGGCAGACATCGGCTCCAACGAAATCGCTTTTTCTGTCATTTCCACTTCTTTGGCCAAACGTTTGGCCAAACGAATCAATGTCTCTTCCCGGCGCTTGCGATAATCACCGACATTTAACGTGATGCGCTGATGCTCTTCCCGACCGCGATTGACCACAACCGTCAATAAATACTGGAAGGCATCCAGGGTATTGCCGCGCTTGCCGATCAGAATACCTAAATCATCGGCGTCTCCCGACAGATTGACCACAATGCTGTCCTCTTCTGCCCGGACATCGACCCGGCATTTCAGCTGCATCGCCTGAATCATCTCGCCAGCGAACTTGTAGGCCCGGGCGGGTGCTTCCTCGGTGGGAATGGGCCAAACTTCATCTTCTGTTTCGCTAATTTGCTTTGCTTCCGCGAAATTCTGACGACTGTATTTTTCGCTGCCGTCATGGCGTCCGCCGTAATTGCCGCGAATCCGATCGCTCTGACGGTCGGAATACTCCGGACGATTGTTCCGTCCGGGTGAGGCTGAGCGCATCTGTGCTTCGCTTGTGCCGGCCGGACGAGGATTGCTTTTTTCTTCCGACAATTGCTTGCCGACCGGTTTGTTTGCCACGGCCGGAGCTGCGGCAGGCTTTTGCTCCTGCACTTTGGGCTGTGCTTTCGTTTCCCGCAGCGGTTCTTTGGCTTTTTCGGCATCTGCTTTTAAGCTCAGATTCAAATCGGTTTTGAGTAAATCAGCAAAAGAAATTTTTTCTTCCGGTTCCACTTCGGTTAATCGCACTTCGGCGGCTTTCGCTCCCAAACCCAAAAACCCTTTGCTGCCCGGTTCGATAATTTCGACACGGACCCGGTCTCTGGTTAACTGCAGCTCCTGCAAACCAGACCAGATCGCTTCGTCCACTGTTTTTCCTTTTTTTTCAATTGTTCGCATGAACGCATGTCACCCTTTCCTCAGGTGTTACCTATTTCTTCGTCACGGCTGTTTCAACAATGGGCTCCACTTTAATAAAACGGTTCATAATCACTTGTTGTCCCATTGCGCAGAATTGACTGACAGCCCAATAGAGTGCCAAACTGGCCGGCTGACTCCAGCAAATCCAAACCATCATGGCCGGCATCATTAAAACCATCGCTTTTTGCTGCGGATCTTTGGTCATACCGGAAGCCCACGATTGCAAGTACGAAGCGACACCGGCTAAAATCGGCAGAATATAATAAGGATCTTTCACCGCTAAATCTTTCAGCCAAAGAAATGCACTGGCTGCGCCTTCCGGAAACGCAATGGTTCGGAAAACAGAAAGAACGGCGATAAAGATAGGAAGCTGCAACAGCATCGGTAAACAGCCCAGCAACGGATTCACCCCGTATTTTTTCCAGAGCAGGGAGGTTTCACTATTAATTTTCTCCGGATTACCCTTATATTTCTCGTTAATCTCTTTAATTTGCGGCTGTAGAATCTGAGTGGCTTTCATTTGTCTGACGGAAGCAATCTTGGTGGGGGTTAACAGGGCAGTGAAAATGACAGTAAACAAAATAATCGCCAGCCCGTAATTGCCTGTGATGCGAAAGCACCAATCGAGACAAAATTGAGCAACTCTCGTGATCGATGCCATGATTGAAGACATAGTCTGCTCCTTCCGATCGTAAATCTTTTATTATTTGTCTCTTTATATCAAGGAATGAAATCATCAACTTCATCCGTGTTCTTGCAAGAACAATCTCATTCGTAGTATTCAAATTGAAAAAATTTTCAGTTTACGGCAGCGGATCATAACCACCCGCATGCCATGGCCCGCATTTCAGTATCCGTTTGCCTGCCAGGAGGCCGCCTTTTACAACTCCGTAACGGCTGATTGCTTCATAAGCGTATTGAGAACAGGTAGGCTGAAACCGACAGGTTGAGCGTCCTTTCAAAGGAGAAAGAAAGCGCCGATAGAAAGAAATCAGCAACAGGCAAATCTTTTTCATCTTTGTTTTCCTTCTCCTTGTCAGGAAGCCCGGTTGAGCCAGTTGATTGCTTTGCTTTCGCAGTTTGCATAAGCCTCGGCGATTTGAGCGTAGCGGACCTGCAGGGCCTGTTTCCGCAGCATCACTACGATATCGTAGCCGGAAAAGCAGTCAGACTTGCTGTTCAGGCGAACTACTTCCCGCAGTTGCCGCCGAATGCGGTTGCGCTCTACGGCATTACCGATTTTTTTGCCGGAAGCAAATCCGATCCGGCAGACTCTGCTGCCCGATTTACGCAGCAAATAAATCACCAGCAAAGGATGCACAAAAAAACGTCCTTTGTCGTATACTTTCTGGAAATCGCGGTTTTTTTGCAGTTTTACCCAGCGTTTTTTCAAAGTTTCACTCTTTTCCTATCAATTAAAAGTTGTTTCTCCCGCCAAAAACTCCCCGATCAAAATAGATGTTTGAGAGCGAGACATGGAAAAAAGACCACACAATGGTGGCCTTTTTATGCAGTCAATTTTTTTCTGCCTTTCAGGCGACGACGGCTTATGGTAAGACGTCCACCGCGGGTTGACATTCGTTTGAGAAAACCGTGATCATTTTTACGCTTCCGTTTGTTAGGCTGATATGTTCTCAGCATTGTCCAACACCTCCTTTTATTACCAACCTGTCATTTGCGGGTAAATCACAGGTTTCAGGCAATGTTACAGTATAGAAAGCATTATAATCGAAAAGTCCGAATCTGTCAATCATTTGCAACCGTGTTTTGAAACTTGTGCAACCGAACCGGAAAAAAGTGTTGATAACTCTGCCGTGTTATGTTAATATATTGCCATCGCACTGTTACTATGCTGTGGAAAATTCGAAAAGCCGAAAAGTTATGAACGTTTGTGGATAACTTTGTTTACAACTTTTGTTTTCCCGTGATTTTTCAGCGGCATTGCCGGTGAAAGCAGAAAACAGCTGTGGATAACCGCAGGCTTCACAAGATTTTTCCCTTTTTTATTCACAGCGCAGAGCCGGAGCGGCAGCCAGGTTATCCACATTACATACACAAATTGTGAAAACCACGGGGGAAAACTATTTCTTTCAAAGCTCAGATGATTTTCTAAAAATCGGCCTCGTGAATTTTCTCACATCCTTGCGAAGGAATGCTCGTATTGTTGAAAGAAAAAGATAAGGATGCTGGTATGATGAATGAACTGAATACAATTTGGCAGAGTACGCTCAAGAAATTGGAAACACGTCTGCAAAAGGTCGTCTTTGAAACCTTTATCACCCGCTTGACCCCGGTGAATATTTACGAGGATACGATAATCCTCAATAGCTCTGATCCGATTTTACAGAAATTCATTCAGGAAAATTATAGCAAAATCATCTGCGATTCCATCAGAGAATCCACCGGACTGAATTTAAAAGTGGAAATCATTTCTCCGCAAGTCTCTCACGATCAGGCGATGGAACCGCTGGAACCGATCATTCCGGCGGGTTTACGGGAAATGCCGTATAATGCCATGAATCCAAAGTATACCTTTGAACGCTTTGTCAAAGGGAAATCGAATGAGTTTGCCCATGCTGCCGCCTTAAGAGTCGCCGAAGCGCCCGGCACTACTTACAATCCCTTTTTCATATATGGCGGCGTTGGCTTAGGCAAAACACATTTGATGCATGCCATCGGCAATCATGTTTATAAAAACAACCCTACCGCACGGATTGTTTATATCCCTTTTGAGCACTTTCTCAACGAATTCATTGCCGCCATTCGTAATGATACAACCCGTGAATTTCGGGACCGCTACCGCAATATTGATTTGCTCCTGATCGATGACATTCAATTCATCACCAAAAAAGAAGAGACGCAGACGGAATTTTTCCATACCTTCAATGCGCTTTATAACGCGAAAAAGCAAATCGTGATTGCCTGTGACCGGCCGCCCAAAGAAATCCCGGCTCTGGAAGACCGCATCCGCACCCGTTTTGAATGGGGAATGATTTGCGATATTCAACCACCGGATTTGGAAACGCGCGTCGCAATCCTGCAGGCCAAAGCAACGGAAGAATTCATGAATGTACCGGACGATGTGCTCTATTTTATCGCCTCCAATATCAAAAGCAATATTCGGGAATTGGAAAGCGCTCTGCTGCGGGTCAACGCCCGCTCCCTGCTGATGCGTCAGACCGTCACCATCGATTTTGTGAATGATACCCTGAAAGACACCATCAGCAATCAGAAAATCAAAGTAATTTCTATCGAATCCATTCAGGAGGAAGTCGCTCATCAATACAGTATCACGATCAATGACATGAAGGCGAAAACCAGAACAGCCAACATCACCTTTCCCCGCCAGGTGGCCATGTATCTCTGCCGCTCCCTGACCGATAATTCTTTGAAGAAAATCGGCGATGCCTTTGGCGGCAGGGATCATGCCACCGTGCTGCATGCGATTGAAAAAATTGATGAAGCACGCAATAATGACAGTAAATTTGACCGCCTCCTGCAGGAAATCGTCCAACAGATTCAAATTTAGAGCCGATTTTGCAATAAAAATGGAAAGAGGTAGAAATCGATGATTATCAGATTTGAAAAAGAAGACTTGTTATACGGTGTTTCGCTGGCCCAGCGTGTCGTTCCCGCCAAATATCCGCAAGCTTCCGTAACCGGCTTGCTGATCAAAACACTGGACCCGCAAACGGTGGAAATCACCGGCACCGATATGGAGCTTTCTCTGCAGGTTAAGATTCGTGCCGAAGTGGAAGAAGCCGGACAAGTTGTCCTGCCGGCGCGCTTTCTCTCTGATGTGATTCACCGTTTCCCGGAAGGAACCGTTTCCATGACGATGGCGCAGGGTGATTCTTTGGTTAAACTGACCGGCAATAAAATAAAAATGGATTTGCGCGGCATGGACCCGCTGGATTATCCGGTCCCTCCGGCTCTCTCCACTGAAAAAAGCTGGACAGTAACGCAGGATGTCTTGAAACGAGCCATCAACAAAGTCGGTTTTGCCATCTCACAGGACGAAGCCAGACCCGTGATGACCGGTATGCTCTTAAAATTGAGCAGCAGCGGGAATCGGGTCCTGGGCATGGATGGCTTCCGTCTGGCGGAATATGCCTTGGAAGTAGAACAAACTGCGGAAGAATTTGAATGCATCATCCCGGATAAATGTATCAAAGATCTGGAAAAATTGCTGAATTTAAACGACACGCCGGTCACGCTTTGCTTCACACAAAATCATATGAGCGTAATTTTGGACCGAATTACCTTCCAGACTCGCCTGATTGACGGTCAATACCCTTTTAAGAGCGCCAAAGAATTGATGCGAAAAGCACCCACCAGCCACATCATGATTTCCCGCCGTGATCTGATCGACAGCATCGACCGCAGTTTGCTGCTGACCCGGGAAGACAATCGCGGTTCCAATATCGTCCGTTTACAATTTGAGGCGCAGCAACTGATCATCAGCGCCACCTCACCGGAACTCGGTCAAATGTATGAGGAAATACCCATTGAAAAAGACGGCGACGATATTATCATTGGCTTTAACGGAAAATTTTTGCTGGATTTTCTGCGCAGCATCGAAACTGAGGTCGTTAAATTTGATTTAGCCGGCAGTCTGGCTGCCGCTATTATCTATGCCATGGGCGATGAGAAGTTTACCGGGTTCCTTTCTCCGATCCGTTTGGCACAATAAAAGGAGAAAAGAATGGAACCATTTCAATACTACGGCGAATTCATCACATTAGGACAATTTCTGAAAACCCAGAATATTGTTAGCAGCGGCGGAGAGATCAAAAGTTTCCTGACGGAAACCTCTGTTTTCGTCAACCAGGAACGGGAAATCAGACGCGGCCGTAAGCTGCGTTCCGGCGATACCATTCGTATTGCCGGTATCGGCAGCTGGCAGTTGCTGCAAGGAACCAACCAATGAAACTCATGCATCTGTCCCTGGTCACCTTTCGTAACTATTTCACTTTGGAAGTGGATTTGGACCCGGGGATGAATCTGTTTATCGGCGCCAATGCACAGGGCAAAACGAATTTATTGGAAGCCTGTCATTTGCTGGCTACCGGACGGTCCCATCGTACCTTTCGTGATCAGGAAATGATTGCCTGGCAGCAGGAAGGATTTCATATCAAAGCCATCGTGCAGAAAAAATTAAGCAGCGAACTGATTGAGCTGCATGTCGACCGACAGGGCCATAAAATCGTCAAATTGAACGGTTTGCTGCAGCCGAAACTTGGGGCGCTCTTGGGTCAGCTGAATGTTGTATTTTTCGCACCGGAACATTTATTATTAGTCAAAGGCGATCCTTCCGGCCGCAGAAGATTTTTGGATATCGCGATTTCGCAAATCTCACCGTTCTACCTGCATCATCTCGCCAGATATCATAAAATTCTCAATCAAAAAAATATCCTGTTAAAAACAAATCGGCCGGATGAAGCGCTGCTCTCCATTTACAACCAGCAAATGGCGGAAAGCGGCGGTGTGATTGTGGCCAAGCGCAGCGAGATTATCGGGCAACTGGAGAACAACGCCAGAAAATACCAGCATCTGCTGCGGGAAACAGAAAACCTGAGTTTTATTTATCAAAGCCAAACCGAAACAAAGGAAAATCCCACGCGGATTGCGGAAGAACTCTTCCGCAAAATGGAAGAGCGTAAAGAAGATGAGCTGCGGCGGCGGATCGGTTTGGTCGGACCCCATCGGGACGATTTTTTCATTTACCTCAATGGAGTCAACGTGCGGCAATACGGCTCGCAAGGTCAGCAGCGCAGTGTGGTCTTATCCATCAAAATGGCGGAGGCAACTTTGATGGAAGAGTCTACCGGCGAGCAGCCGGTCATCATTTTAGATGATGTGCTCTCCGAATTGGACCCGGTGCGGCAGAATCAGCTGATTGGCGGTTTAAAAAATATCGGGCAGACTTTAATCAGTTCAACCGATTTGCCTCCGGTGCTGAGCGGATTGAACAGTAAAGTATTCCGGATCAATGACGGTAAAATCATTTTCAGTTAGGATGTGTTGCTTTTTGTATTTACACCTTGGCCATAATAAAAATGCTGAAATCAACGAAATCATCGGAATTTTCGATTTGCGGACTTGTCACTCTGCCTTATTTCAGCCGCTGACATTGATTGAAAAAAAAAGAAAAGATAAATCTTATGTTTTAACCAGGACTGAGCTGCTTGCTTCCTCCATTGCCAGCCATACGCTACATAAACGCTGTGATGATATCCACGAATTATTATGGGAAAAATAGGTTTTTAAAAAAGGCAGTCCGGTCAGAAACAAATTTTCTGGACCGAATTGCCTTTTTTACACAAAAAAACCAAAGTTATTCACCTTTTTTGTCGATAACTTTGCTGATAAAATGTGCAGAACAAAAGTTATCCAGAACTGTTCACGGCCAGTCCGGCACTTATCCACCCTATTTTGCCGTTTATCCCCTGCATCAACACCGATCAAATTCGCCTTATATAGTGAAAGGAAAAAATTATACACACTGTCCACATAGCCTGCTGAGACTGTTACTAATAGAGAGTACTTTCTACTTCATTTACTTTTTAGTTAGGGAAACGCAAAAGAAAAAAGCAGCGGCTTGCCTATTGACTGTTTTTTTGCTATAATAGATCAGTTAATGAGAAACGAATAACAGACTGATAAAATAGCGGAACGATAAAGGGAAAAGGTGATTTTAAGATGGCTGAAGACAACAATCGGGATTATGTACATAATTATAATGCCAGTAAAATTGAAGTGCTGGAAGGGTTGGAACCGATCCGTAAACGTCCGGGTATGTACATAGGCACCACCAGTTCAATGGGTTTGCATCATTTGATTCAAGAAATTGTTGATAATTCCGTTGACGAAGCATTGATCGGTGTTTGTACTTCGATTATTGTGACGATCCACCCTGATAATTCTGTCACTGTGGAAGATAATGGCAGAGGAATGCCGGTAGATAAACATCCCAAATTGGGGATTCCTGCCGTGGAAGTCATTTTTACCGTGCTTCATGCCGGTGGAAAATTCGGTAACGGCGGTTATAAGGTAGCGGGAGGCTTGCATGGCGTCGGCGCTTCTGTCGTCAATGCGCTTTCCAACTGGTTGGAAGTGCATGTTTTTCTGGATGGTTTGGAATATAAAATGCGCTTTGAAAAAGGGCTTACCACGGAAAAACTCAGTATCATCGGTAAAACAGAGAAGCGGGGTTCGCTGGTCAGCTTTCAGCCGGACCCGACGATTTTTACTGAAACAGTGACTTTTGATGCCGAAATTGTGGAACAGCGCTTAAAAGAACAAGCTTATTTGAATAAAGGTTTGGCGATCACCTTTTGTGACGAACGACCGGCTGAAAAAATTGAACATGTCTTCAAATATGATGGCGGTATCAGGGAATTTGTCAAATCCATCAATGAGAATAAAGAGGCGCTGCATCCCACTTTTTATACCGAGAAAACAAAAGACGGGGTAGAGGTGGAACTTTCCTTTCAATATACCGACTCATACAGTGAAACCATTTTGTCATATGCCAATAATATCCATACGCAGGAAGGCGGGACGCATGAGCTCGGCTTTAAAAATGCGTTGACCCGTGTGGTAAACGATTACGCGCATCGTTATAATATGATCAAAGACAATGAGTCCAATCTCAGTGGGGATGACGTACGGGAAGGAATTACTGCCGTGATTTCGGTTCGCCTGGATGATCCGCAGTTTGAAGGACAGACGAAAACAAAATTAGGCAATGGTGAAATCAGAGCAATTGTCGATACCGTCACAGCCGATACGATTTCTACGTTCTTTGAGGAAAATCCCGCGATCGGCAAGAAAATTATCGAAAAAGCATTGCTTTCATCCCGGGCCCGGGATGCGGCCCGCAAAGCCAGAGAATTAACCCGAAGAAAAAACATTCTGGAAGTCTCTGCTCTGCCGGGTAAATTGGCCGATTGCAGCGCGAAAGATCCTGCGGTGAGCGAACTGTATATGGTGGAAGGCGATTCCGCCGGCGGTTCAGCCAAGATGGGCAGAAACCGGCGTTTCCAGGCGATTCTGCCGCTGCGCGGTAAGATCATCAACGTGGAAAAAGCACGTCTGGAAAAAGTTTTGGGTCAGGATGAGATTCGTACGATCATAACAGCCATCGGTACTGGGATTTCCGATGATTTTGATATCAACAAAGCGCGTTATCACAAAATCGTGATCATGACCGATGCGGATGTCGACGGCAGTCATATTCGTACATTACTGCTGACTTTTTTCTACCGCTATATGCAGCCAATGATCAAAGCCGGTTATATTTACATTGCGCAGCCGCCGCTCTATCTGATTAAGCGCGGCAAACAAAGTTTTTATGCCTACAATGATGCGGAACGCGACCGCATTTTGCAGTCTTTGGGTGAGCGGCCGGCGCCGGTTGTCCAGCGCTACAAAGGCCTGGGCGAAATGAACGCGGAGCAATTGTGGGAAACGACAATGAATCCGGAGAAGAGAACCTTTTTACAGGTTTCCCTGGACAGTGCGGTCAGGGCAGAGGAAATGTTCACGACGCTGATGGGTGAAAAAGTGGAACCCAGACGTAATTTTATTCTCAAGCATGCCAAAGACGCAGTCAATTTAGACGTATAGAAAGGGGAAACCCGGGATGGATGAGTTTATTCACGGTAAAATAGTGCCGGTAGATCTTGCCGAAGAAATGAAAAAATCCTATATTGAATACTCCATGAGCGTTATTGTCAGTCGGGCTCTGCCGGATGTACGTGACGGTTTAAAACCGGTGCACCGCCGGCTGCTCTATGCCATGTATGAGGGGGATTTAACTTATGATAAACCGTACCGCAAATCTGCCAGACCGGTTGCGGATACGATGGGTAAATATCATCCCCATGGCGACGTAGCGATTTATGATACGCTGGTTCGTTTGGCGCAAGACTTTAACTTACGTTATCCCTTTATCGACGGTCACGGCAATTTCGGCTCGGTCGACGGTGATCCTGCGGCAGCCATGCGTTATACGGAAGCGCGGATGAGTAAAATCGCCAGTGAAATGCTGCGCGATATCGATAAAGATACGGTTGATTTTGTACCGAACTACGATTCCAGCCAAACGGAACCGTCTATTTTACCCAGCCGCTTCCCCAATCTTTTGGTCAACGGTACTTCCGGCATTGCGGTTGGCATGGCGACGAATATTCCGCCGCATAATCTGACCGAAGTGATCGACGGCGCCCTGGCGCTTTTGACAAATCCGGAGATGAGCATTGCCGAATTAACGAAATATATCAAAGGTCCTGATTTCCCCACCGCCGGAATCATTATGGGCAGAGCCGGAATCGACGGCGCTTATCAAACCGGCCGCGGTATCGTGATCATGCGTGCCCGCAGCCGTTTTGAGCGCATGAATAACGGCAAGACACGGATTATCGTCAGT
Source organism: Negativicutes bacterium (assembly GCA_021372785.1). NCBI lineage: Bacteria > Bacillati > Bacillota > Negativicutes > Negativicutes bacterium. The sequence continues at coordinate 18,884 of JAJFTT010000027.1, forward strand.
GAGATCCCTTATCTTGTCAATAAAGCCCGCCTGATGGAGAAAATTGCCAGTTTAGTCCGCGACCGCAAGATTGACGGCATCACCGATTTGCGCGATGAATCCGATCGGGAAGGCATGCGGATTGTAATGGAGCTGCGCAAAGACGTCAAACCGGATGTGATCCTGAATCAATTGTATGCTCACACGCAGCTGCAGGAGAGTTTTGGCATCATTATGTTGGCGTTAGTCAACAATGAGCCGCGCGTTCTCAACTTAAAACAGGTGCTTGAATATTACCTGGAACATCAGAAAGAAGTCATTACCCGTCGCACGAGTTTTGAACTGCGCAAAGCCAAAGACCGTGCTCATATTTTAGAAGGCTTGCGGATCGCCGCGCAAAACATCGAGCAGGTAATTCGGGTGATCCGTTCCTCCAAAGATGACAGTGAAGCAAAACCGCGCTTAATGGAAACCTTCGGATTTTCCGATAAACAGGCTACCGCGGTGCTCGATATGCGCTTGCGCCGCTTAACCAATCTCGAATTGGATCGCCTGGAAGCGGAATACAAAGAAGTGATGGCGGAAATCATCCGTTTGGAAGCGATTTTAGCCGACGCCGAGAAATTAAAGGCGGTCATTCGCAGCGAAATGACTGCCATTCGCGATGAATTTGGCGATGACCGCCGTACGGAAATTGTGCCGGATGACGGGGAACTGAATATTGAAGACATGATCGCGGAAGAAGAAGTAGTGGTGACCCTGACGCATCAGGGTTATGTCAAACGCCTGCCGTCAACAACCTATCGCAGTCAGCGCCGCGGCGGCAAGGGAATTACCGCCATGGGTACCAAAGAAGAAGATTTTGTAGAGAATCTGTTTATAACTTCTACCCATCACAATCTGCTCTTCTTTACCAACAAAGGCAAAGTATACCAGAGCAAAGTCTATGATGTTCCGGAAGCCAGCCGTCAGGCAAGAGGTACGAATCTGATCAATCTGCTGAATATCGATAACGATGAGAAGATCACTGCCGTCCTGGCCGTGAAAGAATTCAGCAATGAGAAAAATTTGTTCTTCTGCACAAAATCCGGAGTTGTCAAGCAAACCGGTCTGGATCAATTCCTCAATATTCGCAAAGGCGGCATTCAAGCCATTACCCTGAAGAAAGACGATGACCTGGTCGGGGTCAAATTTGCCTCTGAAAAAGATCATATCGTGATTGCGACCAAAGAAGGCAATGTGATCCGCTTTGCCGCTGCCGATGTGCGCAATATGGGTCGCGTGGCTGCCGGCATCAGAGGAATCACCTTAAGTGCAGGCGATGAAGTCATTTCTTTGGAAGTAGCCAACGACGATGCGGATTTATTGGTCATCACGGCCAATGGTTTCGGCAAGCGGACGCAATTGCGGGAATATCGCTGCCAGGGCCGGGGCGGCAAAGGCGTGATGCTGATGCGCCGCACCGAAAAAACCGGTGAAATTGCCGGCGTGCGCATGGTGCGCGAAGGGGATGACGTGATGGTGATTACGATTAACGGCATCATCATCCGGACTTCCGTCTCCGGGATCTCGCAAATGAGCCGTACCACCCAAGGTGTGACCATTATGAAGATGGACGAAGGCGATATGGTCATCGGTCTTGCCAAAGTGATCGGCGCCAAAGAGGAAACCCTGGACGAAGAGATAGAAAAAGAATAAACCAGCGGAAATCCTCCTCAAAAACCGGTATTGACCTGTTTTTAAGGAGGATTTTATTTCTGCTTTTTACTGCCGGTTTTGAAAAACAGCCGCGTGGTTCAAGCCGCGTCGCCGGCTATTTTCTTTGCAGAGAGAAAAGGAAAGAAAATGAGCGGTGCAAATCGTGTAAGAAGGGCCGCAGACTTGAGATCAATTTGCTTTACAGTCGGTAAACGGGAAGGTCAGTGCATGGGAAGCCGCTGCCGCACGAGAAATGAGCGGCAGGACTTTTTCGGGAAGCTCAAAAAAACAATAGTGTAGAGCAATTCAGCTCATTGCCCGGCAAGTGCCAGGCAGCGTCAATGCTGTCCCCTGGTGCCGGGAACAGGCCGATTCGATGCAAATCAGCCGCACAGGGCAGTGTTATGAGGAAGCCAGTATCGTAATAGAAACTACTGAGACAGCGGATCAACAGAACATGCGGAAAAGTTTTTTGATCAGCGATTGCAATAAAATACGCTCATTTCGAAAATCAGCGCAGCAGTGGAAATAGCGGAGTAAAAAAAGCAGAGGCTGGTGTTAGCATGAAAAGGAACGGTTTGCATCCTTTTCATCTCTATTTGTGCCTTGTGCACTGTGAAAGGAATGGATTTTAAAATGAAACTGAACAATCTGGAAAATTATATTGACCAAAAGATACTTGCCAGAGGGCTGGCGTATTTCAAGGAAAATCGTGTCCTGTCAATTGAAGCAATCGGCGACAACGAATACGAGGCTAAGGTTGAGGGGACTGAATTGTATACGGTTGCGGTCACACTGGACGAAGAGGATCATATTATCGACAGCGTATGCACTTGCCCGTATGACATGGGAGAATACTGCAAGCACCAGGTGGCTGTGTTTTTCGGGCTGCGGGAGATGAAAGGTGACTCAGGCCGGCAGAGCGGCGATTCCGGCACACAGCCGCCGGCGGTTATCACAAAACCGCTGATCGAAAAGCAGGATCAACCCCCGGCTATTCGGGAAATCCTGGCGGGGAGACAGAAAGAGGAACTGATTGATTTTTTGCTGAAGATCGCCTCTGCGCATGAAGAAATCAGGCGGCAGATTGAGTTTGATTTTTTCAATGGCAGTGAAATAGAGGAGATTAAGCAATCCATCAGGCTCATTCGCACCTATATTGATCAATATGCCGACTGTCACGGGGATGTGAGTTATGAAAATGTTTATCAGGCAAGTGAGGGCGCCGGATTAGTCCTGGAGAAAGCCCGTGCAAACCTGCAGAAAAGGAAAAACCTGCAGGCGGTTCAACTGGCGCTGTGTGTGATTCACGAAATGCTGTCACTGATCCAGTCGGCAGACGATTCCGATGGAGTGATCAGCGGTGAAATTGAAGAATCCTTAGCGTTTATCGAGGAAGTAATCGAAATCGGAGAACTGAATCAAAGCGATCAGCAGAGCATTTTCGAGCTGCTGGCTGAGGAAACAATCAGCAGCCGGTATCGGGATTGGACAGGTTGGCAGCTGAGTTATCTTGAATGCTGTTCGAAACTGGCGGACACACAGGTTTTGCGGGATGAGTGCGACAGGCTTTTTACATTGACGATTGCTGACAAAGATGAGAATTCATGGAGCGGCAGTTATTTTATCGAAAGAGTCAAATTAATCAGATACAACACAATCAAAAGGAATGAAGGTCCGGACCAAGCCCGGGAATTCATTGAAGAGAATTTAAAGTATACCAGTTTTAGAGTAATGGCGATTGAAAACGCGATGCAGGAACAAGATTATGCCAAGGCAGAAAAGCTGGCGCTTGCAGGAGAAGATCTCGATCAAAACAGCAGCGGTTTGGTGAAACGCTGGAAAGAGTACCGTTACGCGATGTACAAAGAAACCGGTAATCTGGAAAAACAGCGTGCCATCGCAAGGGAGTTTATTTTTGACGGCAATTATGAATATTACAGGGAGCTAAAGAGAACCTATTGTGCAAACGAATGGCTTTCCGTTTATCCGCAAATTATTTTGCAGTTGGAAGAGCAAAAAAAGACACATTATGCGGTATACTCACAGATCCTTATTGAAGAGGCGGAGAAACAGAAGCTTTTGCAGTATCTACAGGAATCTCCGTCAGAGATTGAGAGTTTCTATCAATACCTTTTACCGGAATTCCAAGATGCAGTATATACAATATTCCTGCGGCATATCGAGCAAACCGCCGCAAAGTCGAGCGATAGAAAAGCTTATCAGCATGTATGCTCAATTATCGGCAGTCTGAAAAGAGCGGGCGGGGATAAACAAGCGCTGGCAAACAAACAGGAATTGCTGCTCAGATATCAAAAGAAACCCGCATTCAGGGATGAATTATCAAAAATATGAATTCGTGTTGATGCCGCAGCATTTTGATCAGCCTTTCGGTTGTCTTGGGAGCCGGGCTTGTTTTGGGTGACTGTTTTTGGTTTGCCGCCATCATGGCAGCCGCTGCAGTTTAAAAGTAGGTTAGCAGCGAAACGTGATGTTTACTGTGCGCTTCACATCGTATCTTTGATGAAATAACCAACAGGCAAACTCTATTGTTGAATGCCGGTCGATACGGCTGCTATGCGGAAAAGGAGTTTCAGCCATGACGGAAAAACGAGAAAACTATACAAAAATCAATGCAAAAACCTGGGATCATTGGGCGGAAAACAGCAATATCTGGACGGTTCCCATCACGCATGAGGAGTTTTTAAAGGCAAAATCTGGTGAGTGGGGTGTTTATCTGACGCCCTGCAAAACGGTACCGCAGGATTGGTTTGGTCAATTGAACGGTGCGAAGCTGCTGGGTCTTGCCAGCGGCGGCGGTCAGCAAATGCCGATTTTTGCAAGTCTGGGCGCCGAGTGTACGTTGTTTGATTATTCCGACCGGCAGTTGGCGGCAGATGCGCTGTTTGCCCAACGGGAAGGGTATGCGCTGCGCATCATCAAAGGGGATATGAGTCGGCCGCTGCCGTTTGCCGACTGCAGCTTTGATCTGGTTTTCCATCCGGTTTCCAACTGCTATATCGAAGAAGTAGTTCCGCTCTGGCACGAATGCTTTCGTATCCTCAAAAGCGGCGGCGTTCTGTTGGCCGGGATGGATAATGGCGTAAATTTCCTGTTTGAAGATGACAGCCAATTACCCCTGACGGTAACGCATCAATTACCCTACAACCCTCTGCAGATGATCGAAGAGGATTACGAGCGCAGTCTGCGAAACTGGAACGGCGTCCAGTTCAGCCATTCTCTGGAAGAACAGATCGGCGGTCAGCTGCAGGCAGGATTCCGGCTCACCCATCTCTATGAAGACCGCGATCGGCAGGGACAGGGTTTGATCCGGGAGTTTATGCCGCAGTATCTTGCCACACGAGCCATCAAGCCGTAAGGAGTTAAATGGCAATCACACGGGGGGAGTACCAACAGCAGGCAAGGCAGGAATGGCTGGGGGTGCTCCTTTTTTTTTAAAAAATTCGCTTGACAATCGTTCTCTACAAATGTAGAATAAACACAAGTAAGTGTTCTACAAACGTAGATAAAAATGGAGAGGGGGATTCTTTTGAGAAAATTATCAGAGAGCGAATTGGAAATTATGTTGGCCATTTGGAGTGCGCCGGAGGCAGTCAAATCCTCGTTTGTGGCGGAGCGTATGAAGGAAAAAGGCTGGGCCAAAACAACTGTTTTGAATTTCCTGGCCCGTCTGGTGGAGAAGGGATTTCTGGCTTGCGATTGCCAGGGAAAAAGTAATCTTTATACTCCTTTGGTCAAAGAAGAGGAGTATCTCAAGTTGGAAAACAAAAGATTTTTGGGCATGTTTTATCAAAATTCCGTTAAGAATCTGGTCGCAGGCTTATACCAGAATCAAGAAATCAGCAGTCAGGATCTGGAGGAACTGAAAAAGTTTTTAGCCGAGAAGTCGAAAGAGGTGTAACGCGATGATCGAAAGCATTTTTGCGAATTTGATCGAGATCACAGTGGCCGTTTCTATTGTGATTGCATTTTTACTCTTACTGTCTCGTTTTTGGGATCGGAATTATACGGTGAAATGGCGCTATTGGCTCTGGCTGGCTTTGGCGATTCGTTTGCTGATCCCACTGAACCTGACGCTGCCCGACCCCCCTCTGCAGCTTGCTGCCCCTGAATTCTCCATGCCCATGACTGCAGCCAATACTCCGGTAGTAGTGGCGAATACGGAAAGCGGCCAAGCAAAGCAGCAACAAACGACAACTGCTGCCACAGAAGCCGCAGTGAAACCTTCGGCGCATCCGTTGGCTTTCTTAACCAAGCTGTCTTCGCAGCAGCTGCTGATCCTGTGCTGGCTGGCCGGCAGTGTAATTTTCTTGAGCTGGCAATTGTTCTCCTATTATTCTTATCGTAAAAGTTTGAGACCTTGGTGTCTGGAAATCAAAAATCCGGAGATTCTGCGGATTTATCAGAGCGTATGCAATGAACTGGCCATCAAAACAGCGATACCGCTCTTATCCTGTAAGAGAATCACCAGTCCCGTGGTAATCGGCTTTTGGCGGCCGCTGCTTTTGCTGCCGGATTGCGGGTTGCCAGAAGTGCAGACGGAGATGGTTCTGCGTCATGAACTGATTCATGTCAAACGCCGCGATATTCTTTATAAAGCATTGCTTTTATTGGTCAGAGCGGTGCATTGGTTTAATCCTTTCGTCCATCTGATGGCGCTGGAAGCCAATAAAGACATTGAATTGTCCTGTGACGCCAGTGTGGTGGCAAATCGGGATCTCATTTACCGTAAAAAATACAGCGAAACGCTCCTGGCTGCAGCACAAAGAGGCAGTAGTGCGAAAGCAGAATTTTCTACGAATTTTGGCGGAGGAAAGCAAATGCTGAAGCAAAGATTAACCAATCTTTTTGATTTTCGTTACAAGAGCAAAGGAATTCCGGCGCTGATCCTGCTGATTATGCTGCTTGGTGTAGTCGGTGTCTGTATCAGCTGCACACCGAATGCGGCCGCTTTACGCTATGAAAGCAGAGTACTCGGATTTACGCTCACCTTTCCCAGAGAGTGGTCTGATCGGTATCTCATTCAGGAGGAAGAGAATGGCATTGCCGTTTACAGTAAAAAGGTTTATCAGCAATACCAAGGCATGGGCCGGCTCTTTACCCTCAGCAGAACTGTGGGAGAGTTGATTACAGAGGCAGATGTAGAGCAGGAGCCTGTTCGGATGCAGATTGCGCTGCAGGGCAACGGTTATACTTATCTCACCCGTATGCCGTCGGATCTGCAGTGCCCACCGGATGAGCAAGCACTCGTTACCGAGTATGAAGCCTTGTCTGCCAAGGTAAGTCAGGTGGGTGCCTGGATGGCTTTGTTGGGTAATCAAAGACCCGAAGCGGAGAATGAGGGGTATCAGGTAGTGGGAACCAGCTATTTCACCCTGGAGATACCCGAGAGTTGGCAATTGCAGAGGGTGGAGGAAATGCCTCAGAATTGGCAGCTGCTGGACGCACAGGCAAAAAACATCGGTACTGTCCGGCAGGTGCTGTATCAGACAGAGGGACCGGTTGATTCGACCTTTCTTGAGGCAGATTTACTGCAGCAAGACAATTACCGTGAGTTTAAAATTACATTGACCCGAAATGATGAGAATCAGAAGATCCTGACAAAAATGAAAGACAGCTTTGTTTTTACCGGTGGACCTTTTAACGTCTTGGATTTACAGTATAATGCGCTGCAATATCTGGCACGGGATGGGCAGAAAAGTTTCGGCAAAATCGTCGGTCTTATCCAAGAGAATGGCAAAGCAACAGCCGTCCAGGTAAATGTCATGGAATTTTTGATTGATGAAACAGCGCCAAATGGCTATCAAATCCGCGATTTGCAGCGGAGCGAGACCTACTCTCTCGAATTTGGCGTTCCTATCGTTCCGCTTGTGGCGCCAAATTACAACACATACGGCACGTATGAGCTGCCTATTCTGGATCAGAGCTTTGTTGAGAAGTATACAAATTACAAAGATTACTACTATGATTTTATTCTGGCCAGTGACGGGCAGTTGAAAATCATCCTGGCTCATTACGTACCATAATTTACAGAAAAGAGCTGCCGCAAAGATAGACTTGCATTTTCAGCATCTTCCTGCTAAATTGATGGCAAAGAGGTGTTTTGTATGAGTATGGAAGCCCAAAAGCTCTATGCCTTGCTGGAAGAAGAATTTAAACCATCCGAATGCACCGAAGTATTTCCCAAAATCGGGCTGCAGTATCATCACTGTGACGAAGTGCAGCGGGTTTACACCGCAAACTTCGCCAGTCCGGAAGTTTTCGAACAATTGATTGCTTTGGATGCCAGAGCATGTCTGTTGTTTACCCATCACCCTGCACCGCAGCGGAAACTTGCTTCCGATCCGCCGGCTGTGATCCCTGAGCAATATCTTGAGGAATTGGCGAAACGTCAGATCAGCCTGTTTTCTTATCATATTCCCTTGGACCGCAACGGCCGCTGGTCTCCGGGCAACAATTTGGCTAAGGCAATCGCTGCTGCGCCATATGATGAGTTTTATTTCCAAAATGGTGTGCTGATGGGAGCACTATGCAATTCCGGCTATACTCTGGTTGATCAATTGACGCAAGCGCTGCGAACTGCGCTGAATCATCAAGTCAAATGTTATGCCTACGGTGAGTCAGCTCTGCAAAACGGACGTCTGGCCATCATGGCAGGCGGCGCTAAAAATACGGAGATTTATCGCGAGCTTCATGAGAAGGGGATTAACGCTTTTATTACTGGGGTAACCAATGCAGAGTATCCTTGGGTAGCAGATCTGCATCAGCAGGCGAAAGAGTATCGGATCAATTTGATCGGCGGTACGCATTATTCCACCGAAAAATTCGCACCTATGGTGATGTGTCATTATTTTTCTGCTTTGGGTTTACCCTCACTATTCTTGCCGGAAACTCCGCAGCTGCAGGAAATGTAAAGAGCGGAGTTGTTTGAAATTACCCGGGAGAAATTACGGCAGATCGTTTTATCAGATCAGGTTTAAAAAAGAAGCATCCGGCAGGTCGGGTGCTTCTCTGTTTTAGTGCGCAGTGATTTTATTTGCCTTTTAAATAGTGGGTTTGATAGTTGATGATCGCGCGGGCGATGACTTTTTCGGCTTCTTCCCGACCGTATACCCGATCGGCGACCGTCGATTTCCCTTCCAGATCTTTATAGACGCTGAAAAAATGCAGCATTTCCTTAAAGATATGATCAGGCAGATCGGAGATGTCGTGATAGGAATTATTGCCCGGGTCGCCAAAGGGAATGGCGATGATTTTTTCGTCATGCGCTCCTTCATCGATCATATCCACCACACCGATGGGATAGCAGCGCACCAAGACCAAGGGGTCCAGTGCCTCCGAACAGAGGACCAACACATCCAAAGGATCATTGTCATCGCCATAAGTGAGCGGGATGAAGCCATAATTGGCGGGGTAATGGGTAGAGGTGAAGAGAATTCGATCCAGAACAATCATGCCGGTCGTTTTGTCCAACTCATATTTTTTTTTGCTGCCTTTGGAAATTTCGATCACAGCGGTGAAATCGGTGGAATTGATACGGGCTGGGTTCATATCGTGCCAGATATTAGGCATGGAAAAACTCCTTTCAAGTTCAGATGATTTATGATTTGTTGCAAGCTAAGCATACGCTAAAATAGCTTGCAAAGCAAGAATGACTGTAGAGGAGTCGATCGGTTTGCCATTATTTCCAGACAACATCCGCTGCTTTGCGCGGCGCCGTGCGCCGGTAGGTGACATTCGGATAACCCAAGACAAGACAGATGACAATCGGTTTCCCGGCGAGATCCAGCAAGGCGCGCGCTTCCTTGTTGTTGCGCAGAGCGGCAGAGATAAAACCACTATAGAGCACGCCCAGGTTGAGGGCATTGGCCAGCAGCTCGATATAGGCGGCGGCCAAACTGCCGTTGACGGTGGAATGGGCCGTAATTACCATGACGGCGGGCGCTGTAAAGAATAAGCCGTCCTGCCCGTCTTCGTCATACGCTTTTAAAAGTTTCTGCAAAAACGCGCTGGGTTTCTCCGCATCTTGCAGAGTTTTGCGGATGGTCTGCCAGATCAGCGGCTTCAGCTCCGCTAATTTTTCCTCTACGATGGTCAGACTGACATCCTGCCGGTTACTGCCGGTGGGAGCAAAACGTCCGGCCTGGACCAGCTGTTCCAGCACGTTATGCGCGATAGCATCCGGCTTAAATTGACGAATACTGCGTCGATATTTCATCAGATGCAGCAAATTTTGCGGATTTACCGCAAAGGTGTCCGCTTGGTATGTTTCCAGGTCAGCGGTGGGGTAATTGGTGTTGACAATTGCCTGCTGTGGGCAAAGCGCGACGCAATGGCCGCACTGCATACAACCGCTTTCGGCTGCCGCCGCTTTTCCATTGATCATGGTAATACAGCCGGCAAAGCAATCGCCTCTGCAAAGGCCGCAGCCGTTGCAGAGTTCCGAATTGATCTGAATCATTTGAATAACCTCCCCATGCGAGCTTCTGTTATTTGCAACAGGTTTGTTGAAAAACGGGATTGAACGGACAGCCGGCCAGATGGTCGTTGATCACACCGATCGCTCCCAAATAAGAATAGATGATGGTGCTGCCAACAAATTTAAATCCGCGTTTTTTGAATTCGGCGCTGACTTTGTCCGAAAGCGCAGAGGTTGCCGGTACTTCGGCTTGCAGCTGCCAATTGTTCAGTATGGGCTTGCCATTAGTAAAAGACCAGATAAAGGCATCAAAACTGCCATATTCTTCTTGAATTTGCAGAAAAGCCTGGGCATTCGTAACCGCGGCAGCGATCTTGCGTTTGTTGCGGACAATACCGCTGTTTTCTGTTAACTCCCGGCATTTTTCCGGGGAATAAGCAGCAACTTTTTCCGGTTGAAAGCGATCAAAGGCTTCCCGAAAGGCGGGGCGTTTTTTTAAAATCGTCAGCCAGCTTAATCCTGCCTGGAAACCTTCCAAAATGAGCAGTTCAAATAACAAACGGTCCTCATGACAGGGGATGCCCCATTCTCTGTCGTGATAAGCAACCGACCAGGGATCGACGGCCCAGGGACAGCGCGGTGGGTTTAACATGGCGGCAGCCTCCTTGCTTTACTGGAATTTCATATAGATTTCATTTGACGCCGGCCCCGTTATTGAGTATGATAATAATTATCTTTTACTCATAAGGATAATTTACCACAGAGGACAAGATAAATGCAAGGTTTGCGCGAAGATTTCCCGCCACCGGTTACCGGCAACGCAGTCATAGGGGCGGTCTTAACCACTCCTGGGTAACCTATCAGGCACGGGTCGCTTTAAAAAAGGAGTTGTTTTTTGTGGCGAGTTCCATGATGCATCTGTATGCCGGCCGGAAAGTAAGCATGAATTGGCTGCCGCCGCAAAACAAAGCGCAGTTCTATCTCGGCTGTATTGTGCCGGACAGCGTCAATCTGCAAGGTTTCGCCAGTAAAGAAAAACGCTGGGCCGCTCATTTCCGCCATGCCGACCTGCAAATTTGGGCGGAGCAGGCGGCGCGCTTTTATGAAAACAGCAGCGGCGATGAGGACCCGGATTTTCTGCTGGGTTATGTCGTGCATGTTTTCACCGATATTGCCTGGGATGCCGGTGCTCATAATTATGTCTGGCGGGCCATGCCGAAACTGCAGTTGCCGGCGGTCAGCGAGTTGGGCGCCGGTTGGGACGATTGTTTTCGGTTTGACCATCAGCAGCTAAAGGCTGCCTGGTGGCTGCAGGAAGTGCGGCCGCTGCTGAAAACAGCGGCGGTAAAACCAATCAACGGCCTGAGCAAAGAATGGATGGAAGCTTTTCGGCAGCAAATCATCGCCGGCGGGACCGAGCGGGACAACAGGCTCTGCAACCCGCCGGCCTTGGTAACGGACTTGTTGGTGGATCAACTGGCAAGACAGACAGAACAGCTCTGCCGTAAGATGATCCGTCGCTCCCGGCTCCCGGCATCCGGTGCGTCGGGCGATTGCAGAGCAGCTGAAGGAGCCGGATTGCCGCCGGCGAAAACAACCGGTCGGTGAATCTTGAATCAGCACGAACAAGCTGTCGGAAACACCTTTATGCAGGAAGTTACATTTTATTTTGCTTGTGCAGGATGGGTATTGGTGCTAAGATAAAAGCTTAGTGAACAGAAATAAAAACGGTAAGTTGCCGCGTGAAGCAGGGATTTAGGACGTGATGGTATGATACGAATCGGGCTGGATGTAGGTTCCACAACCCTTAAATGCGTGGTGCTTGAGCAACACGGAGAGATCGTGTATCAGGTATATGAACGGCATTTTTCACAAATAACGGAAAGAGCATCTGCTCTTTTGAACGATATTCTGCAGCGGTTTCCCCTGGAAATTGTGCAGGGCTTGGCTGTTACCGGTTCGGCAGGAATGGGTTTTGCCGAACAAATGGGAATTCCCTTCATGCAGGAAGTCTATGCCACCAGAGTGGCAGTGAAAAAACTGCTGCCAAAAACAGATGTTGTGATTGAATTGGGCGGCGAGGACGCAAAAATTCTCTTTTTATCGGGCACCCTGGAAGTTCGCATGAACGGTTCCTGTGCCGGCGGCACGGGTGCTTTTATTGACCAGATGGCCACTTTGCTGGCGATCACCCCGGATGAAATGAACGAATTGGCCAAAGAACACAAAAAACTCTACAGTATCGCTTCCCGCTGCGGTGTGTTCGCCAAATCGGATATCCAGCCGCTGCTCAATCAGGGAGCGCAAAAATCGGATGTTTCTGCCAGCATTTTTGCGGCGGTCGTCAATCAAACCATTGCCGGCTTGGCGCAGGGACGTGAGATCAAAGGGAATATCGTCTATTTGGGCGGGCCGCTGACCTTTTTATCGCAGCTGCGTTTTGCCTTCGATCGTTCCCTGGAATTGCAGGGAAGCTGCCCGCAGAATTCACTCTACTTTGCAGCCATCGGCGCAGCGCTTTTGGCCGATGAGACGGTCTGCGATCTGGCCGCTTTGGTTGAGAAAATCAGAAATTTCACGTCCGACGGCAGTTATAAAAGCTGTCCGCCGCTTTTTGCCGGGCGGGCAGACTATGAAGTTTTTCGGGAACGGCATCAAATCGGCAAAACCTTTCCGCTCTTTCCGCTTGGCGCCGACCGGGGTGCTTATCTCGGTATCGATGCCGGTTCCACTACGGTCAAATGTGTTCTGCTGAATACACAGGATGAGGTTATTTTTACCAGTTACCAAGCCAACAGCGGCAATCCGATTCCGATTGTCAAGCAATTTTTAGAGCAGATTTATCAGAACTTTCCTGAAATTGAAATTATCGGCGCCGCTTCCACCGGTTACGGCGAAGAGATCATCCAAAAGGCGTTTCATCTCGATCAGGGTGTGGTGGAAACGATTGCGCATTATCTGGCTGCCAAACGTTTCGATCCGCAGGTGGATTTTATTATCGATATTGGCGGGCAGGATATTAAGTGCTTCAAGATTGAAAACGGCGCCATCGGCAATATTTTCTTAAATGAAGCCTGCTCTTCCGGCTGCGGTTCCTTTTTGCAGACCTTCGCCAGCGTTTTGGGTTATTCCGTATCCGATTTTGCGCAAAAGGGAATTTTTGCCGATCGACCGGTCGATTTGGGTTCGCGCTGCACCGTATTCATGAATTCTTCGGTCAAACAGGCGCAAAAGGAAGGCGCCAGTATTGAGAATATCTCCGCCGGCTTATCGATCAGCGTTGTCAAAAACGCGCTCTATAAAGTCATCCGCACTACCAGCATCGACGACCTGGGTTCGCATATTGTGGTGCAGGGTGGTACTTTTCTCAACGATGCGGTTCTGCGCGCCTTTGAAATGGAAATTGGACGCAAAGTGACCAGACCGCTGATGTCCGGCTTGATGGGCGCTTTGGGAGCCGCGCTCTATGCCAAAGAACATCGGACCGAAAAAAGCAGTATTTTAAACGCCGCTCAGCTGCTGACTTTCCGTCATTCCGCGCAGGCTATCACCTGCAACGGCTGTTCCAACCACTGCCATCTGACGGTCAATACATTCGATGACGGCAAGCGCTTTATAGGCGGTAATCGCTGTGAAAAACCGCTCGCTTTACCGGGAAACCAGAAAAAATACAATCTCTATGATGAGAAAAGACAATGGCTGCAGGTATATCAACCTTGCTCCGGTTCGCGCGGCAATATTGGTATTCCCATGGGTTTGAACATGTATGAGCTTTATCCCTTCTGGTACACCTTGTTTACCGTATTGGGTTTTGGCGTGAAAAGTTCGCCGCAGTCCAGCCCCCGGCTCTATCGCAGAGGACAGCACACCATCCCTTCCGACACGGTTTGCTACCCGGCAAAATTGATGCACGGACATGTGGAAGCACTGGCGGAAGCGGGTGTCGATGCCATCTTTTACCCCTGTATGAGTTATTATTTTGACGAAGAGCTGGGAGATAATCATTACAACTGTCCGGTGGTGGCTTATTATCCGGAAGTCATCAGCGCCAATGTCAGCTTACCGGCGGGGATCAAACTGATCACGGATTATGTGGGGATTCACCGTCCGGCGGATTTCCCCAAAAAGATGCAGGCAATTTTGCAGCGTGAATTCGGTCCGATTTCTTTGGCGGAAGTCGAGCATGCGGCCAAAATGGCTTATGAAGAATATGGCGCTTATATGCAGAAAATACGGGACAAAGGAAAAGAATTTTTACAGATTGCCGCTGAGGAAAATCTGCCGGTGATTGTGCTGGCCGGCCGGCCGTACCATCTTGATCAGGAAGTCAATCACGGTATTGATAATTTAATCTGCAGTTTCGGCGCGGTGCTGGTCAGTGAGGATGCCGTTTCCGATCTGGTTGAGAAGTTTCCCACGACGGTCTTGAATCAATGGACCTATCATTCCAGACTCTATGCTGCCGCTAAATTTGTGGCCGACAGTAAAAACCCGAAGATCAACTTAGTCCAATTGGTTTCGTTCGGTTGCGGCGTGGACGCCATTACCACAGATGAAGTTCGCAAAATCCTGGCAAAGGAGCATAAAATTTACACACAGATTAAAATTGATGAAATTACCAACCTGGGAGCTGTTAAGGTACGCTTACGCAGCCTGTTTGCCGCGGTTGGACAGGAAACGAGATGACACAAGATGGCGGATGAGCAAAATCGGGTTGAATTTACCAAAGAAATGAAGAAGACCTATAAGATCCTTTTTCCGAATATGGCAGATATTCACTTCCGCATCCTACGCAATGTTTTTGTCAGTTACGGTTACGATGTTGAACTGCTGACCAACACCGACAGCAGTGTGATTGACGAAGGCCTGAAATATATCCATAACGATGCCTGTTATCCGGCGCTCTTAACCACGGGTCAGATGATCAGCGCCCTGAAAAGCGGGAAATACGATTTGAACAAGACGGCGCTGATGATGTCGCAGAGCGGCGGCGGCTGCCGCGCCTCCAATTACATCCATCTGCTGCGCAAAGCCTTAGTCAATGCCGGTATGGGGCAGGTGCCGGTAATTTCGGTGAATTTATCGGGCCTGGAAGAAAACAGCGGTTTTAGAATCACGCTGTCCATGCTGCGCAAAGCGTTAGCCGCCCTCGCTTACGGCGATCTGCTGATGCTGCTCAGCAATCAGACCAGACCGTATGAAACCGAACCCGGTCAGAGCGACCGGACGGTAGAGCATTGGGTCAGCTTTGTTTCCGACCTGTTTGAAAAAGGCAAAGCCACGAGCACGAAGGAAATTAAAAACTACTGCAGTGAAATGCTTCATGCTTTTGCCGCGATTCCGCAGCGCATAGTCAAGAAGGTCAAAGTCGGCATCGTGGGCGAGATTTATGTCAAATATTCCGCCCTGGCCAACAATAACCTGGAAAAGCTGCTGGCCGAGCAAGACTGTGAAGTGATGGTGCCCGGTCTGCTGCAGTTCATGCTGTTTAAAGTGGATAACCGGATTGAAGATATCAAACTCTACGGCGGCAGCCGGATTAAAAAAACGGTTGTCGGCTGGCTCTATCAATTCCTCAAACAATTCGAAACTTATTTGATTCAGGCGGTGCAGCAGAATTCCCGCTTTATCGTGCCTGCCAGTTATGAGCATATCAAACAACTGGCAGCGCCTCTGATCGGCGCCGGCTGCAAAATGGGTGAGGGTTGGCTGCTGACCGGCGAGATGTTGGAACTGATCGAAAAAGGCTATCATAATATTGTCTGTGCGCAGCCGTTCGGCTGTCTGCCCAATCATATTGTGGGCAAGGGGATGATCCGCCAGATCCGAACACTCTACCCGCAGGCCAACATTGTGCCGATTGATTATGATGCCGGCGCTACCAAGGTCAATCAGGAGAACCGCATCAAACTGATGCTGGCGGTGGCCAGAGAGCAGTAGGAACCCGGGGAAAGCCGGCGGGCGGGGTAAG
The DNA here is from genome assembly GCA_021372785.1 of Negativicutes bacterium. NCBI lineage: Bacteria > Bacillati > Bacillota > Negativicutes > Negativicutes bacterium. Next base: position 34,972 of record JAJFTT010000027.1, read on the forward strand.
CGGGAGACAACAAAGCGGAGCGTGAGTTCGGTCTCATTCTACAGCGGTTTTTAACAGAAATAGAGCCAACGTAACTGAAAACATGCTCATAAAGCACGGTAAAAATACCGAACATTATAAGCATGTTTTATTATCCGAAGCAATGCTGTTCTCTTTATCCGGAAAAACGTGATCATTTAAACCCTGGATTCCCGCCATACATCACTAGGTGGGTGGCAGGACATCCATTGCTTCATATAATTTTTTTGTTTTTCGGGAACCTCACCCAGGCGTAGTTTATCACCAGGATTTTCGAAACACTCGATGATATCCAATTTATCGAGGAACGACTGCAGAGTCTAATGAGTAAAGAGTTTTTTCGGCTCTGCTCCTGTTTTAGTGGAAAAGGGAAATTCAAAACGGTTTTGGAACAGCCGGTGGAAGCTTTCCGGCGACAAGATAAATCATGGAGGAGTATCCCTCTAAGGTGTGAAAGCCTGTGGCGTTGCGTTTAGCCGCCCGAATCACGAAATGGATTCCCTCGCAAATCGCGTTGGTAACGGTTTTTGAAGTAGGCAAGAATTTTGTCCTTATGCCGCCTAAGAGTTTCAGCGGCATCCTTTATGGGCAGCAGGCGGCAGCGGCGCATCCATGAATACAAGCTGTCAAAGCCGCTTTCGGCTTCCTCCATGGTCTGACTGGCGTAGAAATCATCGAGCCCCACGATTATGCGGTAAGCGCGGCCTGCCTTTTGGTATCGCCTGGACATTTCGGCGATTTTGAACGCCTGTTTCTTGCTTAACCTCGCCTGGGGAATCAGGAACAGCCTCCGTCCGCGGAAAAGGTCTTTCTTGTCGGCGACCGCCTTCTGCTCTGCCTTGCGAACCTCATTCAGCGCGTCCATCATCACCTTTTCCGGCTGTTTCTCCGTTCAAACGGTGCGTTGACCCGGACGCCTCCGCAGTGTGGGCACAGCATTTTTGGTCGGCGGCAATGTACCAGGCACGGATAGAACATCACGTCCCCATGCCGCCACACACGCTCCCTGGTCTCATAACCGAATCGTTTGGTTTGCGCGCCGCATTTGGGGCAGGCAATGGCCGGCCCCCTTCTGGATCCCAAAAGGAATGTGTAGTGCAAGTTCCTTCTCGTTAAACTCTGCGCCGATGATATACCACAGTTCTTCCAAGCCGAGCGAACCCGTCATCATTTTCGATAGGTTGTCTATGGATTCCATTCCTTCATCACCCTGCTCCCATGATATCATATCAACTACTTCGGGAGTAGAGCCGAAATTCCTCTGAGATTGATTTTATCATTGACGATGGTGAACAGATCATACCGATTGAAGTAAAAGCAGAAGTGAATCTGATGGCAAAGAGCCTGAGAACTTATAAAGATAAATTTTACCCAGAGCTTTCCGTGCGTATTTCAATGGCGGATTATAAAAAGCGAGAGTGGCTGGTTAATTTGCCACTCTATGCTGTCTCTGAGGTTAGCAGGCTGCTTGAATAAGCCGCCTGAATCAGTTTTTTTCTGGATTCGGTTAGGGAGTAATCCTTCGTTTTGATCAAACGATTAATTGATTCGTCTTCTTAAGATACTTTGCCGGGATCGGACGCTCCAGCTGCCAGGTGATATTCATGGGCCGACTGCCATAGTGCTGCAGATAATGAGCAAGGCCGAGCAAGGTATAGGGTGCTGTGCCAAACATATCCGTTTTGTATTCGCGAACGAACAACAGCACTTTACTGCCGCGCTCGCGGTGATGGAGATAGCGCTGACCGGTGGGGGAACTGTCTGAGGTTGTGCTCTGACTTTGCCAATGAAATAAACTTTCATTGACAGAATAGTCGTTGTACATCGTCGAGGGGGAATAATCCTTATCTGATTTGTTCAGTGTTATGAAGAGCAGATCGATCTGTTTTTCCGGCAGCCATTTGACTCCTTCACGTATCGTTGAGGGCAGCCTGTAATCCATGGCAACCAGCAGCTGATCACGGGTGTAGGAGCAGTGCAGATCCAGGGGGCAGGCAAAACCCAGATGCAAAGGTTCATCGATGAAATCGATGTGGTCGTAGTTATACTGTAACAGCGTCATTAGTTCCGCAAGCAATACCGGGCTGCCGGCAAGCGAGCTGAGATTCCTGAATACTTCGTCACTGTTCCAATTGTCCGCGGCCTTTTGCCAAACCGTAATATAGAACATTTGCAGCATGCGCTCTTCCGGCTGTGTCAGTTTAGCAAAATCCACCTGATTCAACCGCGGTAAGATATCCAGCAAAAAGGAGATCCACCTGCGCGAATCAATGGTCGCGATACGGCCGAACGCTTTTGTCAAGCGGTCCTCGATTGCTTCGACAAAGTTTTCTTGGACTCCGGCCAGAACGCAAAGGCGGCTAAAGCTGTATCGTGCGTAGATCGTGCGGCTATCCAAATGGTAGTAGCCTATGAAATTTGCCAGATTCAGGGGCAGACCGCTGTCCTCTGCAAAGCTGGTAAGTTTGCTGATCAGCCCGGACTTTGTGCTGAAGGAACTCTTTATATTTTCCAGAATATAGGCTGCCGCCTTTTTCTCCAATTGGATGTAGCAGCCCTTTGGCGCGGACAGAAAGCCATTTTTCAATTCGTATTGCACACTATGGTTTGAATTGGTCAGCAGTGCTGCGAATTTTTCTTCAAAGTTATACTTTTTGTTTGCCTGACCGATGAAATCCAGCACGGTCAGGCATTCCTTCTGTTCGGCTAGACGCAAACCGCGGCCGAGCTGCTGCAAAAAGATGGTCAGCGATTCGGTTGGGCGCAAGAACAACACGGTGTTGACTTCCGGGATATCCACTCCTTCGTTGTAGAGATCAACCACGAAAATGAAACGGATTTCTCCGGATCGCAACCGTTTTCTGGCTGTCTTGCGTTCTTCATCAGCCGACTGACTCACCAGTGAGAGGGAGGGCAACCCGTTTTTATTGAAGAAATCCGCCATGAATTTGGCGTGCTCCACCGATACACAGAAACCCAAACCTTTCAGGTCATGCAGATCCGTCACGTACTTTTCCAGGGATTGCAGGATGTTGTCCGCGCGCCGTTCTGCCACAACGCGATGCAGGGAGTAGAGGTTGCTCAGTTCCGCCTTATCGTAGCCGCCGCGCACCCAGCGCAGCTCACTCAGATCGACGGTATCTGTTATGCCAAAATATTGAAATGGGCACAATAGCTTCCGGTCAATGGCTTCCGGCAGACGGATTTCTGCTGCAATCCGGCCGTTGAAATAGTCCAGAATACTTTTACCGTCCAGGCGTTCCGGTGTTGCGGTCAAGCCCAACAATATTTTCGGTTTGAAGTGACTCAGCAATTTCTGATAGGTTGGTGCGGCGGCGTGGTGGAACTCATCCACAATGATGAAGTCATAGTAATCCTCAGGCAGGTTTTCGCAGAATGCCTGAGAATTCAGGGTCTGGATCGAAACAAAGAGGTGATCAATTCCCTCCGGCTGATAGCTGCCGACGAACAATTCGCCGAAATTTTGGTCCTTCAGTACACCCTGAAAGGTGTCGCGGCTCTGTTTCAAAATTTCTTCCCGATGAGCCACAAAAAGCAGCCGGTTCGCTTGACCGATGTGATCGCGACAGAAGCGGCGATAATCAAACGCGGAGATTACGGTCTTGCCTGTGCCTGTTGCCGCCACCACGAGATTATGATAATGATGCCTTACCTCACGCTCCGCGCAGAGCTGATCCAGAATCTCTTGCTGAAAGGGATAGGGATGAATGTCAAAGACGAAAGAGCGGCCGGCATCAAAACCGGGGCGCTGTTCTGCTTTCAACGCCTCTCGCAAGCGTTCGTGTTCGTCTTGCTTGTATAATTCAAATTCACTGGAATTCCAGTAACTGTCAAAAGTAGCTCTGATCTTCTGAATGGTTTCCGGTAAATCTTTGGCTGTTAGCTTAATGTTCCACTCAAGGCCACTGGAAATGGCACTGTTGGACAGATTCGAGGAACCTACATAAGCTGTGCTGAAGCCGGTATCGCGGTAAAACGCATAGGTTTTTGCATGAAGTCGGGTTCTTTTGGTGTCATAGGAGATCTTGATTTCCGTGCGCGGCAGCCCGGCCAGTTCCTCTATGGCTTTCAGATCGGTTGCACCCAGATAGGAGGTGGTGATGACGCGAAGATCACCACCGTGCTGAGTAAACTCACGCAGTTCCTCCAGAATCAACCGCAGACCACTCCACTTTATGAAAGATACCAACAAATCGATCCGATTGGCTGAGAGTATCTCTTTTTTCAGCTCGGAAAACATTTGAGGTTCATGTGCTGCACCGGTAAACAGGCTGCTTTGGGCGATGGAGGTTAGCGGCCGGTTCATATCACTTGCTGTTTTGCCCAACATCAGACTGGGATCATTCTCTCCCAAGAGGGCAAGAAGCTGCTCTGCGCGTTCATCCACAGAGAAAACGGCAAAGTTTGCTTCCTTTGTCTCCTGTTCAATCAGGTTGACAATTCGGTTGGAAAGAGCAACCTGCGCCGCCAGATCTCCGCCATTGTCCAATAGATTTTCCAGCCCCCGCTGCACCACATCGGAGAGATATTGTGCCAGTATCCTGGAGGCTTCCGCCTTGTCAATCGGCGCAACAGCCTTACGGGCGTCCTGAACAACGGCAAGCTCGCTGCCGATCATTGTATTAATGACTTGTTCATATAGGCCGGGCTTCAACATTCTTGTTCACCTCAAATAAAACATCTTTCATCGGATGATTGCTGTTGTTCTGCCAATGATGACAGCCTGAATTTCAGAACGATTCAATTTCGTTTCGGTTCTTACAGAGATCGCCGCAAACAGGATCAGAGCGCTGCCATACCGGCGGAGCGGTTCAGGCTGCCTGTATTGAAAATATGGGTAATTGTCCCAGGGCAAACTCTTTGCAGCAGCGATAATTGGAGTATGCAGAAGCCACAGCCGGAAAGCCAGGCAAAGCAATGAGGAAAAGCAATCGACTTTCTCGAGAAATCTGTAAATCCGCACTGAAATGAGAAAAAACCAATTATTCGCCGCGAATTTGCCGGCGATTCTCTGAATATTCAGCGCGTTATTTTCGCTGCGGCGTCTGCCAAAGCGTTTTGTATGGATGTTGCGCGCAAAAGCTTCAAAAAGAATGACCGCTGGATCTGTCAAATCAGCTGCTCAAATGCTGATCTGACTTTGTTTGTCGATGCGGAAATGAACGCGGGAAACCAGACAATTTAACCTTAACCCAAGGCGACATCTAAAACCATCATGATCAGAAAACCGAGCATCACCCCTAAGGTGCCGATATTGGAATGTTCTCCCAGATGAGCCTCCGGGATCAGTTCCTCCACAACCACATACATCATGGCACCCGCCGCAAACGATAAAAGCCAGGGCATATACGGTATAATTACGCCGGCGAGCAGCACCGTCAAAACACCAAAAACAGGTTCCACAATCCCGGACATACTGCCCAGGAAAAAGGCTCTTTGCGGACTGACGCCTTCCTGACGAAGCGGCAGCGAGATAGCGGCTCCCTCCGGAAAATTTTGTATGCCAATGCCGAGCGCCAAAGCCAGTGCGGAAGCATAAACCGCCGATTCACCGCCATGTTGGGCAGCCAAAGCGAAGGAAAGGCCCACCGCCATTCCTTCGGGGATATTATGCAGCGTGACCGCCATGACCAGCAAAGAGGTTCGTTTCATCGAGGAAGACAAACCTTCTCTTGTGTTTTTCTGCGGATGCAAATGCGGAATCAGTTGATCCAGCAGGTATAAAAAAGCGATCCCCAAAATAAATCCCCCGGCTGCCGGCAGCCAGCCAATCTGCCCGTTTGCCTGGGCCTCTTCAATAGCGGGGATTAAGAGGCTCCAGACGGATGCCGCAATCATGACACCGGCGGCAAAACCAAGAAATATTTTTTGGATACCGCCGCTCATGGATTTGCGGAATAAAAAAACCATGGCAGCGCCGAGGGTAGTCATGAGAAACGTAAAACCGGTTCCGGCGCCGGCCCATAATAATGCCTTTATCACATTTTCACCTCGTTCAAATCTTTTTCATTTTCTTCGTTGATCTATTCCGCATCTTAGGATCGAACCCCTTTTTGCTCTATTGAAACCGCTTAGTTTCAGCTTCTTCTCTAAAAGCATGTGAGAACCTTAGGGGATTAAAAATATGGCTGATTTGATCATAATCTGGGTGGAACTGTTTTGTCTGTATAAGATCGTTGATTGTAAGCTTAAAACAGCGGAGTGCCTTTGTTCAGCCATGCCTGGTTTGACTAATTGGAGGATCTTTTGATGAATCCTTGATTGAGCTGCCGGCGTATTTTCAGTAATATTGCCAGAACGAAGTGAAAAAATCGTTAGCTCTACCTGCCGTTTGAACGTCCCTGCTGCGTTCAAACGGCAGGTTATTTTTTGTTAGAAAAAATGCTGAAAATAATTATTGACATATGTCATAAACCATGTATAATAAGAATTGAAAGCGGCATATGTCAAAAACAAAAGGAGGTGAATGACATGCCAAGGAGAGATGGGACCGGCCCAGTGGGTGCGGGAGCAATGACCGGAAGAGGGTTAGGTACATGCGGAGCTCATGCAGTAAAGTATGGTGCTGGCTTGGGATTAGCCTTAGGCTTAGGTTATGCTTGCAGGCGTGGTTTTGGATGTGGCTTTGGAAGAAATGCTTTTTTCAATCCGAGCTCTGCTAAAACACCAAAAGCGCTACTCCAGGAACAAAAAGAGGCATTGCAAAGACGGCTTGAAGTGATTAATCAGCAATTAGAAAATTCATGAGAAATGGCAGAAGTAACCAGACTTAGTTCTGGTTACTTCTGTACCTGTAAATGAATGAGATTTCGTTCTCTCCATTTTTCAAGAGGAAGACAAAGCGAGATTTCCATCATGACTGCGAAGTATGAGATATAGATGGTGCAGAATTTATGAAAAGTTTCGCAATCAACAACCGCAAAAAAAAAATTAGAATGGAGGATTACATTGAAAATAGCAATACCAGTAGAGAGTAAAGGAATAGAATCGGATGTGTGCCCGTCCTATGGGCGTGCGCCATTTTTCCTCTTCTATAATACGCTCACCAAAGAAAGTTATTATTTAGATAACAGTGCCGTCGCCAGCCAAGGTGGAGCGGGGATCAGAGCGGCTCAGGTACTGGCAGATCATGGTGTTAAGGCACTGCTAACACCGCGTTGCGGCGAAAATGCAAAAGAGGTTCTGCAAAAAGCGGAGATTTTTGTCTATAAAACAATCCCCGGAACAGCGAAACAAAATATAGATGCCTACTTAGCCGGGCAACTCATCTCACTCAGTGATTTTCATCCAAGCCTTCATGGTCATGAAAAATAAGAGCACCAAAATTGCCGTGCTGAGTGGTAAAGGGGGTACAGGCAAGACACTGATTGCCGTTAATTTGGCTGCAGCAGCGGGGAAATCTGTCTATATTGACTGTGATGTAGAAGAACCAAATGGCTATCTGTTTTTCAAACCTGAAGCTGTTGATGAAGAAGACATCACGGTGAAAATACCTGTTATCGCTACAGCGCTATGCAAGGGTTGCCGCCAATGTGTAGATTTTTGCAAATTCAACGCGCTTGCTTTTATCAAGAATAAGCCGTATGTCTTTGAAGAAGTCTGTCACTCCTGCGGAGGTTGTCTGCTGCTCTGCCCGGAAAAAGCAATTACTGAGAAAGAAAAGAAGATTGGAAAAATCGAAAAAGGCGTATCCGGTCGGGTTACGGTAAATACCGGAGTGATGAACACCGGTGAGACTTCCGGTATTCCGATCATAAAAAAACTTTTGCATGAAAATAACAGCCATAACGAAGTTCCTGTCTGGATCGATTGCCCTCCGGGTAGTGCCTGCCTTGTTATGGAATGTATTAAGGATGCGGATTATTGCATATTGGTAGCTGAACCAACTTTGTTTGGCGTGCAAAACCTCAATATGGTCTATGATTTGGTCAGGTTATTCGGTAAACCATATGGAGTGGTGCTCAACAAATGCTTGAATGGTGAGAATCCTGCGGAAAAGTTCTGTACGGAAAGAAGTATTCCAATTTTAGGACGGATACCGTTTGATCATGAGCTTGGAATGTTGAATTCAGATGCCAAAATAGTTGCAAGAGAAAACGAGAGATTTCGGATATTATTCTCTACCCTGCTTGAAAGCGTGATGAAGGAGGTGCGACATGAAACAATTGTTGATTCTCAGCGGTAAAGGCGGCACCGGCAAGACAACAATAGCCAGTGCTTGCATCAAAATTTCTAACGCTGCAGCTTTTGCCGATTGTGATGTTGATGCACCTAACCTTCATTTAGTCATGATGTTGACCTGCGAGCCAAAGCATACAGATTATTATGGCATGCCAAAAGCCGAGATAGACATCAAAAAGTGTACTGCTTGCGGAAAATGTACAGAGTTTTGCCGGTTCCAGGCAATTTCCCCACTTGGAGGCTATAAAGTAGATCCATTTGCCTGTGAAGGGTGTGGTGTTTGTGTAGCGATTTGCCCGGTGGGAGCTGTTTTACTAAAACCCACGATAGCGGGGAAGATGATGTTATATACGGATAACGGTAAAGTTTTCTCGACAGCACAATTAAAAATGGGCAGCGGTAGCTCGGGAATGCTTGTTACCAAGGTGAAAAATCAAATGAAATCAGCTTCAGGGCCAGCTACCGAGTTAGCTATCATCGATGGTTCGCCGGGAATTGGCTGTCCGGTCATTGCCTCTCTCAGTGGTATTGATATGGTCTTGATTGTGGCGGAACCAACAATATCCGGGATCAGCGACATGGAACGCATTATAAAAACTGCCGGGATATTCCAGACTAAGATCGGGGTATGTGTCAATAAATATGATACCAATCTCGCGAATACGGAAAGGATCGAAGAATTCTGCCGGGTGAAAGGCCTTTTGTTTACAGGAAAGATCCCGTTCGATCCTGAAGCGGTTAAGGCAATTAACCAGGGGATGACTATCGTTGACGTTGTTTGCCCGTCTGGGACTGCTGTAAAAGAAGTTTTCAGCAACAGCTTACAATTGCTTTACAAGGAAGACAATAAGCCAAGAGCATGAATGCAAAGGGATGGAACCTACAAAAGACTGAGTATTGTTATGGGCATACAGGTTGATATTGTTGTATAGAAAAGCAGAGAACGAATTTTAAGTAAGGAGATATTGGCAGTGAGTGAAAAATGTGAGCAAAATTATGGCAGCTGCGGCGAAGTCTGCGAAGATAGAAAAGCAGCGAAAACGGATTTCCGGGTAGATCCGCATGAACTGAGTCATATCAAAAAGGTCATTGGTATTGTCAGCGGAAAAGGTGGAGTGGGAAAATCAGCGGTAACATCTATGCTTGCAGTAGCGATGCAAAGAAAAGGGTACCGCGTCGCGATACTGGACGCCGATGTGACCGGACCTTCTATTCCCAAAGCGTTCGGTATCAACGGTAAGGTTTCCGGCGGTGAATCCGGTTGGTTTCCATTGAAAAGTAAAACGGGGATTGACATTATGTCGATCAATTTGCTTTTGGAAAACGATACCGATCCGGTGATTTGGAGAGGCCCGATTCTGGGTAAGACGGTGAAGCAGTTTTGGACAGATGTTATTTGGGGTGATGTGGACTTTATGTTGATCGATATGCCGCCGGGCACCGGCGACGTACCGCTCACTATTTTTCAGTCTGTAGCGATAGACGGTATTATGATCGTCACTTCTCCGCAGGAACTTGTTTCGATGATTGTTTCAAAAGCGGTTAAAATGGCGGAAATGATGGCGATACCGGTTTTTGGTTTGGTTGAAAATATGTCCTATTTCATCTGCCCAGATAACGGTAAGAAATATAAAATATTTGGCGAAAGCCATATTGATGAAATTGCTGATCAGCATAAGCTGAAGATTCTTGCCAAAATTCCGCTTGCTCCAGAAATCTCTACAGCCTGCGATCAGGGTATGATTGAATTCCTTCAGGAGGATTGGTTGGATTCTCTTGCTCAATTACTAGAAAAAATGGAGGAGAAAGAAATGATGAGAATTGCTATTGCTGGCGAAGGAAAGAATGTGACGGAACATTTTGGTCATTGCGTTAATTTCCTGGTTTACGATGTGGAAAACGGTAAAATCATCAAGGAAGAAGCCATCCCGAATCCTGGTCATAAACCGGGTTTCCTGCCGAATTTTCTTGCCGATCGCGGTGTAAAGGTGATTATCAGTGGTGGCATGGGCGGCGGTGCAGTCGATATTTTTAACGAAAGAAATGTTGAAGTTGTCGTCGGGGCTTCTGGTGATGCCAAAGCAGCTGTTGAAAAGTATCTGAGAGGCGAACTGAAGACAACGGGATCTGTTTGCCACGAGCATCAGCATCAGGATGAATGCGGCAAATAGGAGACGGGGTGTCTCCATCGGGTTTTATCGGATGCAGTGATCAATCAATTTTGACATCCACAGAATCAAAAGCGATTTGCTACGAGCGAACGAGGAAACGCTAAGATTATAATAGTAGTTTTCCGGGCTTGAGGTGAGTTGCCTGACGCGAAGATTCACTTGTTCTGCGCTCGGAGAAGATGTGATTAAAAACACCGGTGTGGAATTCAGGTGAGTAAAGAGCGGAGCCGCATGGCTGAAATGTGTGAAAACGATACGCAATTGAGTTGTGCCTGCATCCGGGCTTTCATTAAAAATTCATAGCGAAACAGACGGAAAAAGCGGAGCCCTGTGACTGTAAAAGCAGACGCAAGGCTCTGTTCTGTTATCGTTGCAATGGGAAAAACCAGTCCGCTTCCGGCATCAAAAAGAAATATGTTTTGTGAATTGACGAATTTTTTCTTTGCTTTTAATCTTTTGCCGGTCATTATTGCCGGATGATCCAAGTCGGCTAGGATAATTATGCCTATCTGCCCATCAGTGATCAGAATCTGTCGCGAACCCGGCAGATGTTTGTCTGCCGCTTGCTGATATAAAAAAGGTGTTGACTCCGGAAAAAAAGAAAGTAGATACCTTGCTGATGATTCGGATGAAAAAAAGTAAGGGATTGGCTTGCAAGCGTTTGGTGCCATTGAATATCCGGGAGGCAATCTACGGAATTCATGAGAGGTGCTGTAGATGCCGGAAAAAAGCGGACGAGTTTTCATGATAAGTTCTTTTTCGGCAAGGATAAAGGACAATAAGCGCATCCGAAGGCGGCTTGCGTGAGGAGATTCCATGAAGATACAAGGTTTACAAAGAATGACATTACTGGACTATCCGGGTAAAATAGCAGCGACGGTGTTTACCGGCGGCTGTAATTTCCGGTGCCCTTTTTGCCACAATGCCGCTTTGGTTTTGCATCCGCAAAAAGATCAGAGCGGATTGGAACAAGAATTCTTTGGTTTTTTAGCCAAACGGCGAGGGTTATTGGATGGGATTTGCCTATCGGGGGGAGAGCCGCTTTTACAGGAGGACCTGAAAAATTTTATTTTTGAAATCAAATCCCTTGGTTTTTTGGTAAAGCTGGATACCAATGGAAGTTTTCCTTCTAAACTCAAAGAACTGGTCGGAGCCGGTCTGATCGATTATGTGGCAATGGACATTAAGAACTCTCCCGACGCGTATGCGAAAACGGCAGGGATAACTGACAATGTGCTGCCACAGATTAATGAGAGCGTCAATTTTTTGCTTTCGGGTGCCGTCGATTACGAGTTTCGTACGACGGTAGTAAAAGACTTTCATGCCAAAGAGAATTTAATTGAAATTGGCAAATGGATCCGGGGAGCCCAAAGATATTTTCTGCAAAACTTTGTCGACTCGGGAGATCTGATACGACCCGGGCTTCAGGGTATGGATAAAACAGAACTGAGCGTATTGGCGGAAGTTGTACGTGAATTTGTCCCTTCCGTGCAAATCAGGGGGATATGACCTGCATCTTGTATCATGGTAAAAAATAGAATACAATATATTGTGCTTTTCCTTGACAAGCTGCTATAATCATATTACAATGAATTTGTTCTGACCGCGTTTGTGAGAGCAAGTTGTTCTGTTAAATTCTATCGTAATAAAAACAATTTTTAACCAGAAGGAGAGGACCGCGTCATGTATCGGGTAATCAAGCGGGATGGTAAAATTACTGATTTCAGTATCAGTAAAATTTCAAATGCGATAACCAAAGCATTCGATGCGCAGAACAAACAATATAATTCTGATATCATCGACTTTCTGGCGCTTAAGGTGACATCGGATTATCAGAATTCGATTATGGACGGACTGATTAGCGTCGAGAAAATTCAAGACAGTGTGGAACGTGTTTTAGTGCAGGCTGACTATGCGGATGTGGCGAAGGCGTACATTTTATACCGCAAACAGCGCGAAAAAGTGCGCAACACGCATGCTACGCTGCTCGATTATAAGGATTTAGTCAATAGTTATGTAAATCTTGATGACTGGCGCGTTAAGGAAAATTCTACCGTTACCTATTCCGTAGGCGGGCTGATCTTGAGCAATTCCGGAGCGATTACAGCAAATTACTGGCTTTCGGAGGTATATGACGAGAATGTCGCTAACGCGCATAGAAATGCCGATCTGCATATCCACGATCTTTCCATGCTAACCGGCTACTGCGCGGGATGGTCCCTGAAACAGCTTCTTCTGGAAGGTTTGGGAGGCATTGAAGGCAAAATAACTTCCTCACCGGCGAGCCATCTGTCTACCCTGTGCAACCAGATGGTTAATTTCCTTGGTATTATGCAAAACGAATGGGCCGGCGCGCAGGCTTTTTCTTCTTTTGATACTTATCTCGCGCCGTTTGTAAAGGTTGATGCCTTGAGTTATAAGGAAGTCAAGCAGTGTATTCAGTCATTTATTTACGGAGTCAACACGCCGAGCCGTTGGGGTACACAGGCGCCTTTCACGAATGTAACGCTTGACTGGACGGTTCCGAATGATCTTGCGGAGCTCCCCGCCATCGTTGGCGGTAAAGAAATGGATTTTAGATACAAAGATTGTAAAAACGAGATGGACATGATCAATAAAGCGTTTATTGATATTATGATTGAAGGGGATGCCAATGGCAGAGGCTTCCAATATCCAATACCGACCTATTCCATAACCAGAGATTTCGACTGGAGCGATACGGAGAATAACCGTTTGTTGTTTGAAATGACCTCGAAATACGGCACGCCCTATTTTTCCAATTATATAAACAGTGATATGCAGCCAAATGATGTCCGCAGCATGTGTTGCCGACTGCGGCTTGACCTCCGGGAACTGCGCAAAAAAGGCGGCGGTTTCTTTGGCAGCGGTGAGAGCACAGGTTCTATTGGGGTCGTCACAATCAATTTAGCCCGGATTGCCTATCTGGCCGCGGATGAAATTGATTTTTACAATCGGCTGGATAAAATGATGGATCTTGCCGCCCGTTCGTTGGATACCAAGCGTACCGTTATTACAAAACTGATGAACGCCGGACTTTATCCCTATACGAAGCGGTATCTTGGCACCTTTGACAATCATTTTTCTACCATCGGTCTGATCGGGATGAATGAAGCTGGTCTGAATGCGAATTGGCTGAGAGCGGATTTGATGCATCAATCCACCCGGCTGTTTGCCAAAAATGTGTTGAATCACATGCGGGAAAGGCTCGTGAAATATCAGGAACACTATGGCGCTCTCTTTAACCTGGAAGCGACGCCGGCAGAATCCACAACCTACCGGCTTGCCAGGCACGACAGGAAGCAATATCCCAATATTATAACTGCCGCAAAACCCGGTGATCCCCCCTATTATACGAACAGTTCTCATCTTCCGGTTGGCGCTACGGACGATCTGTTCGAGGCATTGGAATTGCAGGATGAACTACAGGTCCTGTATACGTCCGGGACTGTCTTCCACGCTTTTCTCGGCGAAAAGCTGCCCGACTGGCATTCGGCAGCTGCGCTTGTTTGCAAGATAGCCGAGCACAGCAAATTACCGTATTATACGATATCGCCAACCTATTCCGTATGCAAAACGCACGGTTACCTCACTGGTGAGCACTTCAGTTGTCCGGAATGCGGCGCTGAAACCGAGGTTTATAGCCGCATAACAGGTTATTACCGCCCTGTTAAAAATTGGAATGAAGGAAAATCACAGGAGTTTAAGGATCGTAAAGCATACCGTGTTGGGAAACCTGTTTTGTCACAGGCGAATCTGACACTGCCGCCGGAAAAGGAATTATTCTTATTCACAACTTCCGCTTGCGTAAACTGCCAAATGGCCAAAAAAGCTTTGACTGCGGCTCATATTTCTTACAGCGTAATGGATGCGAGTGAACATCAGGACTTGATCGAAAAATATAACGTCTTTCAGGCGCCGACGCTTGTGGTTGTTGCGGAGGAGAATGTGGAAAAGTTTACCGGTTTGGCCGGCGTAGAGGAGTATATTCATAATCGAAATTGAGCAAGAGGGTTTGTTTTGTGGCTTTTACGGCGTCATCTCCTGACTTTCCGCCGGATCAGACCGTACGGTCAAAACATTATCGCTGATTTTCTCGGACGGGCAGCTGGGTATGGCAGCACTTGCCTGAAAACAACGGAAAATATTTATCAATGAGCAACACCCCGATGGTCAGACAGTAAGCTCTGCCGCAGGATCAAGGGGTGTTGTTTTTTTCAAAACAAATTGGAACCCGGGGAAACGCGCCGGCGGCCTGCCGTTTCAGCATTGCCCACCAGCTGAAACGATTCAGGCAGGCGATTGTTGTGATCCGGCGCTCCTGATAAGCCTGGCACGCTGAAGGGGTCGGTTTGTCGTGGGCAGAGGAAGCAAAAGCAGCGCTGACCGGCAGAAACAGGCGTATTTTCTGAAAAATTCGAAATTCAGTGGGTATTTTTATATTATTTATTTGGCAAATTGCGTCAGCGCAGCAAATTGACCTGGCGTTAAGTCACAGCCATAAAAGAGCCGGTAGTATTCTGCGGCTTTTTCATAGAGATCATAATTTGTTGCTTCGGGATAAAGCAGGTCGGTCAGCCAGAGCATTCCCATGAATAGATTGGCGGAGGGAGGATCACCCAGCCAATTGTAGGGACCGTGGGGAACTTCGTAATAATGACCGGAGGCAATGGCTTGCAGCTGCTGCCAGGCGGCATCCTGACCGACTGACGAATAGATGCTGCCCGGCGCAAAGAGAATGACTTCGGGATCCCATAACAGCAGTTGTTCCAGATCCACTTCGTTGCCGCTGCCTTTGAAGGAAGGAGAGGCAACCACTGCCAGGTTATTGCCCACCAGATCGATTACTTCGGCATGAAACGAGGTATTGGCAATGACATTGAGTCCGGAGTCACCCAGGCAATAGAGCAAGGAAGTTTTTGGCTGATCGGCCAAAATTCCATGGATGGTGGACAGCGTTTCTTCACAGAAAACCGCCAATTTTTCCGCTCGTTCTTCCCTGCCCAGCAGTTTGCCTAAGGTGCGGTAGGCTTGCGCCATGGTTTTTGTGGTGGCTTCAATATGGATGGTGGGGATGCCAATCTGCTCTTGGATGCCGTCCATGTCTTCCACGATCGTTTTCTTGGACTCGCCGATATCAATGATCACCTGAGGATCGGCAGCAGCGACTGCTTCCGGATCTAAGGTGTTCACCCCGTAAAACTGGCCGAGCACCGGCAGTTGCTCGTATTTTGTGTCGATGAATTGCCCGGCTTCGGGTGCCCATTCATCGGCTAAACCAACCAGCAGATCCGGGCAAATGGCGAACAGGACAATTTGCGCCATCAGACCGGAGGCGGCTACCCGGGTAATTTCCGCAGGCAGCTCTACGGACCGTTTGCTGGAATCGATGAAATTGACCGATTTTTCGGCCTTTTTTGTATTTGGCGCCAAAGGATTGCAGCCGGTCAGCAACAGGCAAATCACCAATAGCAGAGTAAATAATTTTTTTCTTTGCAAAATGGATCTTCTCCTTTAATTGAATTTTGGGACGCAAATACGTACCTGATCATTTTGGAAACTTTCCACGGAAACCCGGACGCCGTAGAGCCGCTCCAACAATTCGGCTGTGATCACTTGCCGGGCAGGTCCTTCCGCAATAATTTTGCCCTTTTGCAGTGCAATCACCCGATGCGCATAAGTGAGAGCGTAATCGGGATTATGTGTTGAAAACAGAACGGTATAGCTAGCTTCTGTTAACGCTTGAATTTGGCGCAGGACATGCAGCGCATTGCCGTAATCCAGACTGGCGGTTGGCTCATCCATGATCAATATTTTTGCTCCCTGCGCCAGGGCACGGGCAATCAGGACCAATTGCGCTTCGCCGCCGCTGATCTGTTCAAAGCCGCGTTCCGCCAAGGGCAGGATATTCAGCTTTTGCAAAGCGGCGGTCGCCTGCCGCATTTGTTGGACTCCCGGCGCATGCAGCAGTCCCACCTGCGCCGTCGTACCCATCAGGACCATATCAATGACACTGAAGTTGAAGGTCTGGCTGTGCGATTGCGGAATATAGGCGATTTCCGCCGCCAGTTCCCGGGCACTCAGAGCAGCTGCCTCCCTGCCGTTAATCTGAATTGAACCATGATAGCGGAGCAGTCCCAGCATGCAGCGGAATAAGGTGCTCTTGCCGGCGCCATTGGGGCCCAACACCGCCAGTAATTCACCGGGCAGGGCAGTAAAACCAATTTGCTGCAGCACCGGTATTTGGCCGTAACGGCAGCTTAAATCCCGGACGAGAATACTCATAGCTGTTCTCCCTTTTTGGTGATCAGAAAGAGGAAGAAGGGAGCGCCGATCAGAGCCGTAAGAATGCCGATGGGAATCTCAACGGCCAGTAAATTACGGGAGACATTATCCACCAACAGCAAAAACAAGGCGCCAAAGAGCATGGCAACCGGCATCAGAGCCTGATAATTGCTGCCAACCAGGCGCCGGGAGAGATGCGGGATGACCAGACCGACCCAACCAATCATACCGCTGACGGAGACCGCCGCGGCAGTGATCAGGGTAGAAGCTAGAATCACCAGCAAACGCAGCCTTTTGGCATCGATCCCCATGGTGCGGGCTTGCTCATCGCCCAAGGTCAGAATATTGATCCGCCAACGCAGCAGCAGCAAAATCAAAAGACCGACAAGCATCGGAATGGTCACAAAGAGCAAATCATCGGCTTTGATTCCGGCCAGACTGCCCATCAGCCAGTAAGTGATGGCAGGCAGCTGATCGGTGGGATCCGCCACCAGCTTGAGAAAGGAAGTGCCGGCGGAAAAGAGGGAGCTGACCATGATCCCGGCTAAAATCAGGCTTAAAACGCGGCTGCCTCTGGCGCGCAGGCTGATCAGCCAAACCAGGACTACCGTGAGCAAGCTGAAGCAAAAGGCGCTCAGCATAATCAGACGGCTGCCGGCGCCCAATAGAATAGCCAGAGCGGCGCCGAAGGCGGCTCCGGCTGTGGCGCCCAGAATATCCGGGGAGGCCATGGGGTTTTGGAAGACGCCCTGGTAGGCGGCTCCGGCAGCGGAAAGAGAGCATCCCACCAGACAGGCGGCTAAGATCCGGGGCAGGCGAACGTTGAAAACAATCGATTCCATCCGTTCCGTCCAGAAAGGTGCGATCGGAAAAATTCTGCTTGCCAAAATACCGAGCAGTTCCGGCAGCGGCACCGGATAACGTCCCAGCAGGAAAGAAACAGAGATCAGTAAAAGCAGCAGCAGACTGAGAATCAAGATTATTCGATTGAGATGGCTGACTTTGCTTTGTGTTTTCATAACGTTGCAGCCTCGGCTGAATTTGCCCGCCGGCAGCTTGGCGGGCAAAGCAGCAAACCATTCTGCGCCAGAAAGTCATGCATTGCCGGCGCGCA
The DNA here is from genome assembly GCA_021372785.1 of Negativicutes bacterium. NCBI lineage: Bacteria > Bacillati > Bacillota > Negativicutes > Negativicutes bacterium. The sequence goes on from JAJFTT010000027.1 coordinate 52,780, forward strand.
GGGCAGGTGATCAAGCAACCGCGCGCCTTGTGTGGCACAAAACAAGGCTTCCAGTTCGTCGTGATAAAGCAAAAGATCGGGATTGAGACGGGTTCGTTCAATCATCCGGGCCAGATTCGCCCGGCTTTTCCAAACACCTAAAAGGATACGCTCGGAGCGAAAGAATTCTGCCAGCCGCTGCCGTACAAAAGGCAGCTGCAGTTCAATACCGCCGATTTCATCCAGAATCAGAAAAGGTTGATTTTCAGTCAGCGCAGTGAAAGAGCGCAGGAAATCCTCTGCTGAAAACTGCGCGCCGTTTGGCGTGATTTGCAGGAAAATATTGGCTTGTTCCGCCGCCTCCGACCAATCAGGAGAAAGCGCTGCCGCCGCCGGGGTCAGGCAATAGGCCAAAAGACCGTTCGGCAGCCGCATTCGCTGCACGATAAAGCCTCCGGCCGGCCGTTTTGCTTGTTGTAGAGTTTGCAGCAGGAGACTCGTCTTACCGCTGCCGGAAGGTCCCTGCAACAGCAGCTTGGAGATCATTGCGTTTCGCCTCCCGGCAGATATTGGCTGAAATTCGCCTGGAATAATTGTTCGGAATAGAGTTCCAGGTCGCGTTTCATTTTGAGAAACATCGTTAAAAATTGCGTGCCCTCTGCGGTGAGCTGCGAGCTGCCGCCGCGCTCCCCGCCGGGATGGCTGTCCAGTAAAGCAAAACCCAATTGGCTCTCGGCAGTCTTGATCATGTTCCAGCC
>JAJFTT010000028.1 GCA_021372785.1 Negativicutes bacterium
GCTGCAGATCCAGGGCCAGCATCATCACGACCAAAACGATCAGCATCAGCAGTTGGCTGAGAATGTTGATCAGACTGCCGTTGATCAGTTCCGCAATACGGTTGACATCGGTGGTCAGCCGCGCGATGATTTTACCGACCGGGCGGCTGTCATAAAAGTCAAAGGAGAGTTTCTGAATATGTTCGAACAACTGACGCCGCAAATCATATAGAACTTTGGCGCCGGTTTGATTGATCAGCAAGCTTTGCTCGCGGTTGGAAAACCAGCTGATACAGGAAATTAAAAAATAGAGAGCGGTCATTTTGACCAGATAAGCATAGTCGAAGTTACTGATACCGTGATCGATCGCGTTCCTGACGACCAAAGGTTCCAGCACGCTCATGAACGTCTTGATCGAGACGAAAGCGGCAGCCAGAAAAGCGGATTTGCGATAGGGGAGAATGTATTGCAGCATCCTGATAAATAAATGACTGTCAAAAGCTTTCTGTTCGGTTTCCGGTTGTTCCTCTTCCACATCAAATAAATTCCCGGTGGTGGTTGTCTGCTGATTGTCTGCCATGGCTTCAAACTCCTTTCTGCTGCGTTTCGCTGCGATTGGACATTTGCTGTTCAAAGAGCCGCCGATAAAGTCCGCCCAGCGAAAGGAGTTCCTGATGGGTCCCCATTTCGGCAATCCGGCCGCCTTCCAGGATGACGACCCGATCTGCATTTTGAATGGTCGAAAGCCGCTTGGCAATGATTAATGTGGTGCGTCCGGCCATGACGGTTTCCAAAGCAGACTGGATCTTTTGCTCTGTCTCCACATCCACACTGGAAGTAGCCTCATCCAGAATGAGAATTTTCGGGTTCAGCAGGACGGCGCGTGCCAAAGCCACCCGCTGTTTTTGTCCGCCGGAAAGACCGATGCCGCGTTCACCCACCATGGTATGATACCCTTGTGGTAAGGTATCGATAAATTCGGCGGCCTGGCTGACCTCCGCCGCGTGTTTGACGGCGGCCACCGTGGCATTGGGCGAACCGTAAGCAATATTGTCACCGATTGAAGTGGAGAAGAGGAAGGTTTCCTGCAGCACCATGCCGATATTTTGCCGCAGGGTTGCCAGTGAGAAATCACGCAGATCCACACCGTCCAGGGTGATTCTGCCCTCTGTGACATCATGAAAGCGCGGGATCAGGTTCATCATGGTAGTTTTGCCGGAACCGGTACCGCCGACAATGGCTACCCGCTCTCCCGGCTGCACATCAAGATTGATCCGGCTGAGAATTTCGGTCTGCGGATCGTCCTCAAAATGGAAAGAGACATTTTCAAAGCATAAATGGCCGCGGATCACTTCCGGTGCGATCGGATGTTCCGGGTCATGGATTTTCGCCGGCAGGTCCAAAATAGCAAACACACGCGGTGCGGCGGCCAAAGCGCGGCCCAGCATATTGATCAGGAATCCCAGCATCCGGACGGGCCACATAAATTCCCAGAGGTACATGTTAAAGGAAAGCAAATCTCCCATGCTGATGCGGCCGGCTTGATATTCCAACCCGCCGAAAAATAAAAACAGCATAATCCCGAGGGCGGAAGTAAATTCCATCATCGGATTGTAGCGCGCTTCCAGGCGGGCGCGGGAGATGTTTTTATCCCGATAAATCATATTTTGCCGATCAAATTTACCCATTTCGAAATTTTCTCTGGCAAAGGCTTTGACAACGCGGACGCCGGAAATATTTTCCTGCAAGGCGGAGGTGAGATGATCCATCTGTTCCCGTACCGCCTCCCAGGCGGGGCGCACGACCCGATTAAAACGATAGACTAAAAAAAACAGGACCGGCAGGGTCGCAAGCGCTTTGGCAGCCAGCGTAGGACTGATGTAAACGAGCATCGTGACCGTACCCAAAACAGAAATGACATTGGTGATCAATTCCAGAAACGACCAGCAGACAAATTGCTGAACAATATCAACATCCTCGGTCAATTTGGCTAGAATCGAGCCGGTCTGTGTTTTTGCAAACCAGGAAATCGATAAGGTCTGCAATTTATCATGCAAACTTTGACGTAAGTCAAGCGCAATTCTCTGGCCGACATTTTCCGAACCATACCATTGGATAAAATTACAGATGCCGCGCAGGACCCAGAGCCCGATATAAAGCCATAAGGAATGCACAACCAGCTGCATATTACCGGAAGGAATGCCTTGATCGATGATGGAACGCAGAATCATGGGCGGTACCAGTTTCATTAAGTTACCAACAATCAGAGCGAGGATGACCGCTGTGTATAGCAACCGATAAGGGCGAATGAGTGTAACGATCTTTCTAAAATTTTGCAAGCGAAAGCTCCTTTCGGGACAGCTGTTTTCGTAAAAAAACGCCGCATATCTATTTTTCAGGATATGTGGTGCAGTGAAATCAATTCGGATCCGTTTTTCGCTAGTAATAACGATTTCATCATAACAGGCTCCCGCAATCAGGCATGCTTCGCGCAAGTCAGCTTCGCGCAAGTCAGTTTTCCATACTATCTTCAGCTGTTTGGCCGGCGCGACGCTGCGTTTGTTTTCTGCACGGATCGATGCAATGATTTTATGCGCTTTTCAATCTTCAAAAGCAAAGCGGATCAATTGTTCGGCTACTTCTGTAGCATGGCCCTGACTTCAAGCCCACAAAGCAGCTAGCTCTGATTTCCTGTTCCCGTGTGGCTTCCCCCGCTGCAAATCACCCGCACCTGCCCGATGGAATTCCATGGCTCGTCCGGACAATTCAGCTCAGCGCGGCGATTCCCGGTTGCTTTTTGGCTTTTTTGCAAGAGGCTGCGGCAATTTTCCTCTGCTTATGCTCTGCCTGACTGGGCTTTCTGGCCGAAACACCGGCCGAGCGGCAGAATCAGCGGATCGGTGAGAAAGGCAGTATCCTGTTTTTGGCACGGCAGTGAAAGTTAATTTTTTTGTGCCTGAAGTCAGATCCATTTCCCCTCTTCTTTGGCATTTGGCTGTTTTGGATGAAATGACTGATCTGCCCCGCTTTAAAATTTCAAAAAAAATGGAAATAGTCCTTCTTTTTTTATATTACAATTAAATTACATCTAATTTCAGACGCTTTAAGGAAAACGATAGGATTACCCGCTCTAAATAGTTCTTATGCAATAAAAATCAATTAATTTTTATGCAGATGGTTCTAAAGGCAGTAAAGGATTTTTCACAACGGGAAACGAATTGATAAATATGGATGACAAAGGAGGAGAAAAAGATGAAACGTGTGGTTTCATGGATTTGTTTGATGTTTATCCTGATCTGCCCCACTGCGCTTGCTGCGACGAATCAGATCGATAACGGCTATTATATAAAAAACTATGATGTTCGGCTGGTGGCGAATCCGGACAGAAGCTTCGATGTGACCGAGACAATCGAAGTCTATTTCAAGGAAGCTTCCCATGGTATCACCCGTGATGTTTCCCCCTACAGCAGTGTGGAAGAAGTCAGGCTGAAGAATTTCCAAGTCAAGGATCTGCCGTTCAGCGAGGAAAGTTACGGGGTCTATCGGATCGGCGATCCGGATCAACTGGTCAAAGGCGATGTCACCTATGAGATTTCTTATACGCTGTCTCATTATGCGGATCCCAGCAGCGTCTATGATTATATCTATGTCAACTTAATCGGCACCTCCTGGAATACCCGCATCGAGCAATTTAGCGCTGCGGTTGGTTTACCGGCCGGGGCTGTGCTGAATAAATACACGATCACAGGCGGCGCCTACGGCAGCACTGCTGCCAACGACCTCTGCAGTGTCAGTGTGCTGGGCAATCAAATCCAGATTACCGGTAAAAAACAGCTGCAGCCTTACGAAGGTTTGACGATCAATGCCGAATTGCTGGAAGGCGCCTTCCCGCTGGCCCCGGTCTGGCAGTCTGATTTTCAAGTCAGGCAATTGGATGTCTTTGCGGTGATGAATGAATATGCCGATTTAACGGTTACCGAAAATTATACGGCCGTTGCCAATCTGGACGGAGCCTCCTTGCTGCGTAATTTATCGCAATATGAGCAGAAAGGCATCAGCAAAATCGGCAAAGTGGAAGTGATGCCGCCCGGCAGCGATACCTGGCAAGACGCCGCTGACACGGCCGCCCCGTTGTTGGTAAGCAGCGCCAAAGCCGGGGAAACGCTCACATTTGCCGTACGCTATACGGTAGCCTATGCCAATCCTCAGGCGCAGGAGGACTGGCAGCTCTATTTTATGGAAAATTCCGATTCCTGCTGGTATGACGCGATATCACTTACCCTGCGCAGCCCTTTTGATTATGCTTCGTCTTCTTTTCGATCCACCTCCAATTTCAGCGAAGGAACGACCGACTTGTTCACCAAGCAGGTGATTGGTAATACCCTGACTGCCAGAATGCAAGGCAGCTACAGGAAAGGCGACGCCTTTAAGCTTAGTTTTGCTTACAAAGCAGGCAGTACCTTTGCGCGTCATTTCTTTATCTGGGATTATCTGCTACCCGCGCTGATGCTGACTGTCTTACTGACGGCGTTCTGGCTGGCGTTTATTCGGCAAAGAGATCCGATTTTAACACCACCGGTGCAGTTTTATCCGCCGGAAGGACTGAATCCGGCAGAAATTGGTTACATCATTGACAATACGCTTTCAGGCAGAGATCTGACTGCTCTCATCTATTATTGGGCGTCGCAAGGGCACTTGCTGGTGGAATTCACCGGCAAAGACAGTTTCATTCTGCACAAGAAAAATGAACTGGAGGCTTCTCATCCCGCCTATGAGAAGAGTATGTATCGTTCCATGTGGGGGTTCGGCAGCAGCACCCCCGCGAGCGCTTCCGGCAACCCAGCGGCAGAGACAGAAGAGGTCAGTGTCAGCGAAGCGCAGCTGCAGGGAAAATTCTATGCTGTGCTCAATACCACACTCAGCGGTGTCCGGAATACCTATCGGGGAGAAAAAGCGCTGTATCGTCAAAGTGCAGGTATCCTGGCCGGTTTGGTCGGCTATCTCTGGCCGCTGCTTGGCATGGCAGTTTCTGTTCTGGCAGCCTATTTCTACGGTTACCATGATTTGGTCGAGCACGCGGTCGCTTCCATGCCGCTGGTGGTCGGCAGCTGGGGAGTTACGGTTTCCTTATCCAATCTGCTCGGCAAACGCCGGAAAAACACTTCGATTGCCTCCATTGCCCTGCTGCTGTTCTGTTTGGTTTTGGCTGGATTTGGTTGGCTGCTGTTTATGAGGGGGTATGCCGGCGGCGTGCTGCCCAGATGGAGTGCCGGGTTCAGCGGCGCCGCGCTGCTCCTGACCGGTCTGCTCGCTCCTTTGATCAGGCGGCGAACGGCCTATGGGTCGCACCTGCTGGAACTGTGCCTTGGATTTAAAAATTTCCTGCGTACCGCGGAGAAAGACAGATTGGAACTGCTTTTAGCCGACGATCCGGAATACTACTATAATATCCTGCCCTATGCCCAGGTTTTGGGTGTTTCGGCGATTTGGGAAAAGAAGTTTGACGGTATCACCCTGACACCGCCCAGCTGGTCCTATTCCAGCGACCCAACCCGCATGAACTTCAATATGATTTATATGATGAATCATATGAGCAATTCCCTGTATACAGTCCCGGTATCTGCCGGCAGGGGCATCTCTTCCGGCGGCGGCGGTTTCGGCGGCGGCGGATTTTCCGGCGGCGGCTCCGGCGGCGGCGGCGGCGGCCGTTGGTAAATCCGTAGCCAGGGCATCCGGGTAACCGAAAACTCCCTTCCCGAAAACAACGGATGAAAATCGCTGTTGTAGGGGGAAGGGAGTTTTCTTAAATTATTTGCCGCCTGACGGCGCCGGAATCAGCGCCTGTACCGCGTAAGACGGAGCGGATGACGATGGTTCCATTGAGCTGAACGGCGGCAAGGTGCTGGTGTATGGTCCGACCGATCACGGCAACGGCGCTTTGGATTATAACGGCAGCTCGCGGCTGAACGGAGGGATCTTAGCGGCAGCGGGCAATTCCGGTTGCGGCAGATTGCCGCATCCCTCTCTTTGTTCGGCGGCGGCATAGAGCGCAATGGAAACCGCAACAGCTAAATTGAGCGAATCGATCGCCTTGCTGTGCGGGATGACAATTGCTGTGCCGACACTACTATATTCCGGCGCTAAACCGGTCGCCTCATTGCCAAAAATCAAAGCAGGCGGCGCCGTCTGCGGCCAGCTGAATTGCCGCAGCGGCATTGCTGCGGTCAAAAGAAAAGGAAAGCAGAGATGCTGGGGAAAAGCGCTGCGGTAAGCTGCAAAGCTGGCAAAGCGGCTGATGTTCAGCGAAAATAGGGCTCCCATACTGCCGCGCACCACTTTGGGATCAAACAAATCAACGGCCGGCGTGATGACGGCTATGTTCAGAAAGTCAAATCCCAGAGCGGAGCGCAGGATACTGCCCAGATTGCCCATATTGCCGGGATTGACCAGTACCAAATGCGCTGCGTCGGCCTGCAGCGGCTGCTCCTGTTTTTGAAATTCGGCGATGACAAAACAATTCTCTTTCGGGCTCAGGCGTTTGAAGAGTTTATCCTGCAGCAGCAGGGGAATCTGATGCCGCTGGCAGAACGCACTGATTTCTGCGGCAGCGGGACGGTCGCTGAAACTGGGATGCAGCGCAATCCGGCGCACGGCTTCCGGCCGCCGCCGCAGCAGCTCCAGGGTGGGAAAGCTGCCGAAGGTATAAGAAGTCTCCGCTTCTTTTTTATATAATTTCCAGTCCATTTTTATTCCTCCCGCAGCACAAAACGTTCCAGCGCGTCGGCCACTCCATCCTCTTCGCAGGATTTGCCAACATAAGAAGCGGCTGCCCGGGCTTCCGGCTGCCCGTCTCCCATACAGACGGAAAAACCGGCCGCTGCAAACATGTCAATATCGTTGCCGCCGTCGCCTATGACTAAAATGGCAGCTTCCGGGATATTAAAATACTGTGCCAGCCAGTGGATGGCAAATCCTTTGTGAATTCCGCGCGGACCAATCTCCAGGAAGACAGGATAGCTGCGGGTTAAATTCGCTCGATTGGCAAAAGGCAGCAATGCTTCCATCGCCTGCAGAATCCGCTCCGGCGCATCGGTATAGATGATTTTATAAATTTTGGCTGCGGTCTGGCTTTGCAGCCATTCACTCAAACAACCGATGATGTGCACCTTGACATGATGCAGTTCGCGATAACGTCTGGCTGTTTCATTTTCACTGTCCGCATAAAACTCATCGTCGATGGTCAGGCTCAAATCGCCGGGAAATTGTTCCAGAGTGCGGCAAATTTCCCATGTTAAGCCGGGATCCAGAACGGATTCAAATAAAGTTTCCTGACTGATCGACTTGCGAATCAAGCCGCCCTGGTAGGTGACAATCGGCAGATCAAGCTGCAGGCTGCGGGCGTACGGCAGCGCCGAGGCGTACATTCTGCCGGTCACCAGAGTGACGACCACGCCCTGTTCTTTGGCACGCCGCAGCGCGTCGCGGTTACGGGCGCTGATTTGCTTTTGTTTGTTCAGCAGCGTATCATCCAGGTCGATAGCAACCAGACGGATTGGTTGAGAAGGCAGCATGTTGATCACACTTTCTCGCAGAGTTATTTCACCCCATCAATTCGTTTGTCAGATTCCTTTCTCCTGCCTGAAGAAAAACAGATCAAAAAGAAGCGGTCCCTCGCCGAACCGCTTCTTTTTTGGCAGCTTATTTTGCTTACCAACCGCCGCCGCCGCCGCCGCCGGATCCGCCGAAACCGCCAAAAGCGCCGGGAGCGGAGCTCATCGAACCGATGGTCTGCATCATACCGGCAGAGAGAGAACCAACAAAAGCCAGAGAATTGAAACTCACTGTGTTATACTCGCTTTGGTACCAGTTCGGGGGCTGCAGGCTGATGTGTTCAAATTGTTTTGCCCATTGATTGGTGACGCCAAGCACCATGGCATAGGGCAGAACATCATAAAAATAAGCGGGGTTTTCTTCTGCCAGGGCTTCGATACGCTCTTTTTCTGCCGATACAAGGAAATTGCGGAAGCCGAGAATTTTGGCCAAATAGGCATCCCCCAGAGCAGTGCGTTTGTCGCTGTAAGCAGATAGCCCTGTGAGGACAGCGACGGACAGCAGGCCCAAACTCTGCGGCAGCAGCATTTTTGCGGACTGCGCAGTCAAAACCAGACCGCCCGCCGCCAGCAGGGCAGGATAGAGCACAGCCAGCGGGATTAGAATTTTGCGATTCCTGCGCTGGAAAAAACTGACTGTCAACTGAGCCGTAACCGCACAGAACAACACTGCGAATAAGGTAATGAAAAAGGCTGCCAGGAAAATCGCCAGGTTACCCTCATCGGTAAAGCTGCTGCTGAAGAGGAAACAGACGAAAAACATGCAGAGTGCGGCCAGCGCAATCAGGATCGTTTGGCAGAGACGGCCTTTTTTGTCATAGACCGCAGTTTCCTTTTTGGCCTGGAAAGTATTCTGCACCTGCTGTTTGGCTGCGGTCACGGTTTTATGAAAATCGTTGCTTAACTGCTGATCGGTTACCTGCTCGCCGTTACCAAAGCGATGGAAAAGATCAAAGAAAACAGTTTGCTCGTAAGGCTTCGCCGTGTCCGCCAAATCAGCCAGACGGGTGAAGGTAAATTCCTTCTTCGTCCCAAACTCCGTTTCCGTGAGCTGTTCCTCAATCTTCAGTTTTTTATCCGCTGCCCAGCAGAGGATTAAAGAGAGAATATCCTGGTTGTCGACGCTGTGATCGTAAAGATAACCGACATCGGCTGAATTCAATCCCTCCGGCGGATAAAATTCGACGGTTGGAATCAGCGGGCGATTGCGCCCCCAGCGCAGCCAGACCAGCACTCCAAGCAAAGTCAGGATCGGATAAATCAGAAAAGCAGAACGGGCGATCAGAGCGGCATAATCGGTTTGCCTTGGAATACTGCCATAATAGCCTTCCGGTAAAGTCAGCAGAACCGTCAGAGGCTGATGCGGAGCTAAACTGCCTTGCAGAGTACCGCTGATCAGATTGTCGGCAATCGTATAGCGGATCCGGGAACCATTATCGTTCGTATCGCCTGCGTATTTGAAACTGAGTTTACTGGCATCAAAATCATGCGGCATGCGGATCGTAAAGCTGACATTGCTGATTGTGGTTGCCCAGCCGCTGCCAATCAGGTTGAAATAGAGCTCATCCGCGTCCTTGTTATGGTCGTCACCCAGCAGATAGCGATAGCTCAAAATATAGCTCTCTTTTGGCTTGGCCCAGGCCGCGGCATCGCCGATCTGAATGGTCTGATTCCGGTCATCCTGTATTACCGTAAACGGGTGTCCGCTCAATATCTTGATATCGAGCAGGGAAATCGGATAACCCTGATTGGAGAAGCTGGGAATTGTGCGATAAATGCCGTGCAGCTGCTCTGTAAAACGGGTATCGATCGTTTCGGTGATCCGATAAGAGTTGTCATCCTGCACGTTCATCTCAATCCGGTAAGCATCAATCACAAAACCTTCCGCCAGAACAACCGGGCAAAAAAACAGAGTCAGGAACAGTGTGAACAAAAAGATCCGTATTTTCTTCATCAGATGATCCTTTCTATGTACGGAAAGCTGCTTCAAAACAGCCGGTTGCACCGGTCATTTTGAAGCAGCCTTTTGATCGCCATTTAGAATTTGACCTGGACGTTCTCCCGTTCACTGCTTTCTGCCATAAAATACTCGCCGGGGGTTAAGTTCATCATATTTGCGACAATATTGCCGGGAAACATCGCGATTTTACTGTTGTAGGTTTTCACTACCGCGTTGTAGTACTTGCGGGCCTGGGAGATTTCGTTTTCCAAATTCATCAGCTGATCGGATAATTGACGGAAACCGGCATCCGCTTTTAGTTCCGGATAATTCTCGGATAATGCAAAAAGTGATTTTAAACTGCTGGCCAAAGCCGCTTCATTGGCTTGTTTTTGTTCCGGACCCTGGGCAGCCAATGCCATGTTACGGGCCTTGATCACATTTTCCAGCGTGTCTTGTTCATGAGCGGCATATCCTTTGACGGTTTCGACTAAATTAGGAATCAGGTCATAACGCTTTTTCAGATAGACATCCATGGTAGCAA
>JAJFTT010000029.1 GCA_021372785.1 Negativicutes bacterium
CTGCGCCGAATCGCTGCGCCGAATCGCTGCGCCGAATCGCTGCGCCGAATCGCTGCGCCGAATCGCTGCGCCGAATCGCTGCGCCGAATCGCTGAATCCCGGTTGAATCTTAAAGAAGCACTTTTGGAAGAATGCAGGCCGCAAACGATCCAATTCGTGCTTCTTTTTTTCTTTGCTGTTTGGTTCTGCCGGTGTCCGGTGCCTGTCAGATCCGAGTATTCACGTATTTGAGGAGGAGAATCCCGTGATTAAAGCGAATCAAAAATAAGATAAAGTCTTTTCAGAATGATAGATCCTACTTTGCGGGATGAGGAGGCAGGGCAATGAAGCTTTTTATTGACACGGCTGATTTTGATGAAATTGAACAGGCGGTAGCCTGCGGTATCATTTGCGGTGTCACGACCAATCCGACTCTGGTTGCCAAAGCGGGGCATCAGGATTTTCATGCTGCCGTTCATACCATCTGTGAAATGGTGGAAGGTCCCGTCAGTGCCGAGGTGATTGCCACCGATTGGCAGGGTATGGTTGCGGAAGCGCAAAGCTTAGCCGCGGTGCATCGGAATGTCGTGATCAAAATTCCCATGACCGAAGACGGACTCAGAGCCACTAAAATTCTGCATGCGATGAATTTGCCTACCAACCTGACCTTGATTTTCAGCGTATCGCAGGCATTGCTGGCCGCCAGAGCCGGCGCCACGTATGTCAGCCCCTTTGTGGGCAGACTGGATGACCTCGGTCAGGATGGTATCCAGCTGGTGCGTGATATTGCGGAGATTTTCCTGCTGCATGGCATTGAGACAAAAATCATCGCCGCCAGTATCCGGGATCCGATGCATGTGATCGGGGCGGCAAAGGCAGGCGCCGATATTGCCACCGTACCCTGGAAGACTTTACAGTTGATGATGAAGCATCCCCTGACCGATACGGGTTTAAAACGGTTTTTAGATGATTGGAATGCCTTACAAAAGCAAGAATAAAATCAGGAGAGGGAGTCGATAAAATGAATATGCATCGGGAATTGACTTTGGAATTTGTCCGTGTCACAGAAGCGGCGGCATTGGCCTGCGGCAGATTATTGGGCAGGGGGGATAAAAACGGAGCGGACGGCCTGGCAGTGGAAGCGATGCGCCGTCTGTTCGATTCGATCAATATTGAAGGTACGGTTGTGATTGGGGAAGGTGAAATGGATGAAGCGCCTATGCTTTTCATCGGCGAAAAAGTCGGCAACGGCCAGGGCCCGCAGGTCGACATCGCGGTGGATCCGCTGGAGGGAACAAATTTAGTAGCAAAAGGCTTGCCCGGAGCGATTTCTTGTCTGGCAGCGGCGCCGGCCGGCTGTTTGCTGCATGCGCCTGATATGTACATGGAAAAAATTGCCGTCGGTCCGGCAGCGGCCGGCCTGATTGATATCAATTGGCCGGTCAGCAAGAATCTGGAGGCGGTTGCCAAAGCCAAACAAAAATCGATCAGCGAAGTAACCCTGATTTGTCTGGACCGCGAACGCCACAGTGAAATTATCCGCCAAGCCAGAGAAGCAGGCGCCCGGATACGTTTGATTACCGACGGTGATGTATCCGCCGCCGTTTCGACCGCAATTGAAGACAGCGGTATCGATATCATGATTGGCACCGGCGGCGCTCCGGAAGGCGTCTTGGCGGCGGCCGCTTTAAAATGTATGGGCGGTGAGCTGCAGGGGCGGCTGATTCCGATGAATGAGACGGAGAAAACCCGCGTCCTGGCCATGGGTTTGCAATTGGGCAAGGTACTTCGCCTGAATGACTTGGTGAAAACCGATGACGTTTTCTTTTCTTCCACCGGTATCTCGGACGGGGATTTACTAAAAGGCGTCCGCTATTCCGGCAACGGCATCGCCAAGACCCAGTCGATTGTGATGCGCGGCAGATCGGGTACCGTACGGATCATTGAAGCGACTCACCGTTTGGCTCAAAAACAGTGGAATTTTTAAATGCGTCAGCAATTTCAGAGTAAAACCCGCAGGAAAGCGCTGCCGTTCCGCCTGCTGAGCGCGGACAGTCAGAATACGCTGCTGGAGGAACCGGATCTTGAGATACTGATCCGGCAGGGTGAGGAAGTGCTCTTGCCGGACGCGGCGGATTGGATTCCACTGCCGGCCGGCGCCGGTCTGATTTCACTGCCCGGACGCGTGCCGCTCGGTATCGACGCCAAAGGGCGGGTGATGGAAGTGCAGGACAGACTGGCAGTAGCGGCAACCCTGCCGCAAGGTTATACCAGACTCGGGCTGCCGGCGTTTCGTGAAATGCCGGCGGCGGCAGAACTGCCATTATACGGTTATGCGGCGGTCGCCTGGCAGCAGGGTGCTGTTTGGGTAGCCGCCCATGCTACCGATACCATGCGTGACCGCTGGGATCCCAAACATTTTTCCACGGACGCGCTGGAAGATTGCATTCGGCGGCGTCAGGCGGAATTTCCGCAGAACCGGATTATCGCGCAATTAGCTCACTGTGCGCTGGATTACAGCTGCTTTACGGCACAAAATATGTTTTATCGCCGCTGGGAGGCAGGGATTCCCGTGTCGCCGCAGTGTAATGCCCGCTGCTTGGGCTGTATTTCCCTGCAGCCTTCCGAATGTTGTCCCTCTCCGCAAACCAGATTGACTTTCGTGCCCGGCGTTGAGGAAATCAGCGCAATCGGCGCCGCCCATCTGGAACTGGCGGAGGATGCAATCATCAGCTTCGGTCAGGGTTGTGAAGGGGAACCCTCTCTGCAATGGCCGGTGCTGTGCCAGGCAATGCGAGAAATCCGGCAGCAGACGAAAGCAGGCAGCATCAACATCAATTCCAACGCCGGTGATTCGAAAGCCATCGCTGCTTTGGCGAAGAACGGATTGGACAGTATCCGGATCAGCCTGAATTCGGTCCGCCCTGCGTTTTATAACGCCTATTACCGTCCCGTTAATTATCAATTGCAGGATGTTTTCCGTTCAATGGAGATTTGCCGGGAAAACGGGGTGCAGATCGCCTTGAATCTGCTCTCTTTCCCGGGCATTACCGACCGGGAAAGAGAACTGGAAGCGCTGCTTTTGTGTATTCGCAAATATAAAATCAGCATGGTGCAGATGCGCAACCTGAATATTGACCCTGATCTCTATTGGCGGCAAATGGCGCCGGATCCGGAGCGGGATGGCGCCGCTCTGGGCTTAGGCAAAGAAATTGCCATTTTGCAGGCGGAAAACGATTTACTGGTTGGCTCATTTTCCCGCAGCGTCAGGAAATAGCCGCCGCGCCTGCCGATCGCTATCCTAAAATCCTCCACGCTTTGCCTAAGATTCTACTTGCTTCACCCATCTGTATATGCTATAATAAACGCATTCTAACATTATTAGAAACCGAGGTGAAGCATCATGAAAGACAAAATCCATCCCAAAATGTATGAAGCCGATGTAATTTGCGCTTGCGGCGAACGGTTTAAAGCTCTCTCCACCCAAAAAGAAGTGCGTGTGGAGCTCTGCTCCAAATGTCATCCTTTCTTTACCGGCAAACAAAAACTGGTGGATACCGGTGGCCGTGTTGACCGCTTCAGAAGACGTTGGGGCTTAAAAGACGAAACAGAGGCGTAGCCAAATTGGAACAAGCAGTTTTTGGTCCGATCCAATGCTGCTTGTTTCATCATGTACACATTTAGTAATCCTCAGCTAGACAGAAAGATCAGGTGACTTATGGCAACAGGGAAAAAATATGCCGCATATGGCGGTCAGGCTGTGATTGAAGGCGTCATGATGAAGGGACCGGAAGGTCAGATGGCGGTTGCCTGTCGGCGCAGCAACGGTGAAATTGTCGTCAAATACGAAAATCGACTGCCCCTGACAAAAAAGTATGCTTTTTTAGGCTTGCCTATTCTGCGCGGTGTGGTCGCTTTCCTTGATTCCCTGGTGGGCGGCGTAAAAGTACTGAATTATTCGGCTGAGCTGTATGGAGAAGCGGCGGAGGGTGAGGAAGCACTCAAGGATTGGCAGATGTACTTGGCGGTTATTCTGGCTCTGCTCATGGGCGTGGGCTTATTTATGGTTCTTCCTACCGTTGTCTTGCGTTTTCTGCCGCTGCAGCGCCTGCAGAGTTCCTTGCTGCGTAATTTGCTGGAAGGCTGCATCCGGATTCTTTTCTTTTTTGCTTATGTCACCGCAGTTTCCTATGTGGATGATATTCGCCGGGTATTTCAGTATCACGGCGCGGAACACAAAACAATTCATTGTTATGAAGCAAAAGAACCGCTGACCGTGGCAAAAGTACGAAAATATAGTACGCTGCATCCCCGCTGCGGCACGAATTTTCTCTTCATCGTCATGGTGGTGTCGTCTTTGTTCTTTTCGTTGTTCGGCTGGCCGAATCTTTTCGTCAGAGTACTCTCCCGATTGCTGCTGATGCCGTTGGTAGCCGGGATTTCCTACGAGATCCTGCGTTTAATGGGTAAGTATGCAGGAGAAAATAAATTTGTCGATTTCTTTACAAAACCGGGTCTCTGGCTGCAGAAATTAACTACCAGAGAACCGGATGACAGTCAGATCGAGGTGGCAATCCGTGCCCTGCAGGGTGTTTTGCCGCCTGAGGAGGTTTCCAACCATGTATGATAAATTACAGTCGCTGGCAGATCGCTACCATCAATTGGATGGTCTGCTGTCTGATCCGGAAATTTTGAAGAACCAAAAAGAATATCAAGCCTATGCCAAAGAATACGCCAGCCTGCGTGACACAGTCACTGCCTACGAAGAGTATCAAAAGGTCAGTACAAACATTGAAAAAACCCTGGCGACATTGAACTCGGAAGCCGGCAACGATGCGGAATTTGCTGAATTGCTCAAAGAAGAATTGACCCAGGAACGCAATCGCAAAGAAGCGCTTTCGGAAGAGTTAAAAGCATTGCTGCTGCCCAAAGATCCCAATGATGACAAAAACGTGATCATGGAAATCCGCGGCGGAGCAGGCGGCGGTGAGGCGGCTTTATTTGCTTCCGATTTGTATCGTATGTACACCTTCTATGCCGAACGCAAAGGCTGGCATACCGAAATTATGGATATCAATGAGACAGATCTCGGCGGCATTAAGGAGGTCGTTTTTTCCATTCAGGGCAAGGGCGCCTTCAGCCGGCTGAAGTTCGAAAGCGGTGTGCATCGGGTTCAGCGTGTACCGGAAACCGAAGCATCCGGCCGCATCCATACCTCCACCGCCACGGTCGCCGTCATGCCGGAGGCGGAAGAAGTGGAGATTGAGATCAATCCCAATGACATCAGAACCGATATTTATTGTTCCAGCGGCGCCGGCGGTCAAAATGTCAATAAAGTGGAATCGGCGATTCGCCTGACCCATCTTCCCACCGGTTTGGTCGTCACCTGTCAGGATGAACGGTCACAGTTGAAAAATAAAGAGAAAGCGATGCGGGTTTTACGGTCGCGCTTGCTGGAAATTGAGCAAAATAAGCAGTCAGCCGCGATCGGCGCCGACCGCAAGAGCCAAATCGGGACCGGTGATCGCTCCGAACGCATCCGGACGTACAACTTTCCGCAGGGACGGGTGACCGATCATCGGATAGGTATGACCATTTATCAATTGGAAGCCTATTTAAACGGTGATATTGAAGCTATGATCGACGCCTTGATCGTGGCAGATCGCGCCGCTAAGCTATCAGGAGACAATCAATGAGCGGCAAACCTGCCACCTTGCGCCTTTTGCGCAGGGAAGGGGCTAATTATTTAAAGGAACATGGCTTGGAGCAAACCGCTTGGCGAGATGCGGAATTGTTATTGCGGCAGGCTCTGGCAATGTCCAGAGCCTCTTTTTTTAGCCATTTGGACGAAGCGATGGTATTGACAACAGAGCAGCGCCGCCAATATCACTACAATTTGCAGCAAAGGACGGCGCAGACGCCAATGCAATATTTGCTGGGACGGCAGGAATTTTACGGTTTGGAATTTCAGGTTGCAGCCGGTGTGCTGATTCCGCGGCCGGAAACCGAGCATTTGGTGGCGGCGGCAGAGCAGCAGCTGCGCCGGTGGAGCTGCGATGGCAGCGGTTTGGTGATCGCGGAAATCGGCGTCGGTTCCGGCGCCATTGCCTTGACCTTAGCCCATTTGCTGCCCGGTTTGACGGTGGATGCCAGCGATATCAGTCCGCTTCCTTTACAACTGAGCGCCGTCAATGCCGAACAGCTGGGAGTGAAGCAGCGGGTACGTTTTTTTCTGGGTGACCTGCTCGCACCGCTGCCTCTGCCGCAGTATGCGATGATTCTCAGTAACCCGCCCTATATTCCTTCGGCTGAGATCGAAGCTTTAGCAGCCGATGTCCGGCAGGAGCCGATCATAGCTCTGGATGGCGGACCGGACGGTCTGTCTTTCTATCGCCGTTTGCTGCGGGATGCAGGCCCGCGTCTGCAGCCAAATGGGTTCCTGATTCTGGAGATCGGGCAAGGCCAGCTGCAGGCAATTCTGCGGCTGGCTGAAGAGGAAGGCTGGCTGCTCGATCGCGCGGTCGCGGATTTTGCCGCGATCCCACGCGTCTTACTGCTGAAGCGAAAGGAAAGCGCTGCCGGTTTTATTTCTCTCTGCAGCAGGACTTATTCATCCCATTTTAGAATTGATTAAAATTGATATTCTTGCGAGGAGCGGAAAGTAGGTGACACAATGGCTGGTGTGGCGTTTTACCGCGGTAAAATTATGACGCCCGACCAAGTGATGACCGGATCGGCTTTATTGATCAACCAAAGCCGTATTGCCGGTTTCGTTTCCGAAAATGAAATTCCTGCCGAATATGATCGGGTGAATCTGGCCGACAGTTGGCTGTTGCCGGGCTTTATCGATCTGCATGTGCATGGCGGCGGCGGTGCGGATACGATGGACGGGGAAGTGGAAGCCATCCGGACCATGGCGAATTTTCATCTGCAGGGCGGCACCACCTCTTTATACCCCACGACGGTAACTCATAACCGCGGCGCTTTGAATCTGGCGATTGAGGCGGTTGGACAGGCAATGCAGCAGGAAGATTTAAAAAAACGTATCCTGGGTATTCATCTGGAAGGTCCCTACCTGGCAGAGCGGCGCAAAGGTGCTCAGAGCGGAGACTATATTCGCTTGCCGCAGTCTGCAGAATGGCAGCCGCTGCTGGATAATCCGGTGGTGCGTCTGGTTACCATGGCGCCGGAATTGCCGGGCAGTGAGGAAATGGTCCGCTACGGTGTGGGCAAAGGGGTTCGTTTTGCTGCCGGACATACGGAAGCGGATTACGATGGCATGCTGCTGGCAGCCTCCTGGGGAGTCAGTCAGGTCAGCCATTTATACAATGCCATGACCGGGCTCGACAAAAGAGCGCCGGGACTGGCCGCGGCGGCGCTCATCTTGAAAGAAATCCGTGCGCAGCTGATTTGTGACGGGGTGCATGTTCATCCTGCCATGCTGAAACTGACCTTTAAAGTCAAAGGTCCAGAAGGTGTGATCCTGATTACCGATGCTCTGCGTGCAACCGGTACGACCGCAAAAACCGATCGGTCGCCGGAGCCGGCTGTGACAGCGCGTGACGGAGCCTTCTATTTGGCGGACGGCACGCTGGCGGGCAGTTCGCTGACCATGGCGGAAGCGGTGCGCCGCGCCGTGAAACTGGGGGGAGCGGCGCTGCAGGCGGCTGTGAAAATGGCCACGCTGACGCCGGCTCAGGCCATGGGGATTGAAAGCAGCAAAGGCAACCTGGCTCCGGGCAGGGATGCGGATTTGGTGATAATGGACGATCGTCTGGAATTGAAGCAAGTCTGGAGCATGGGAGTCAGGTGCGTTTAGTCTGATCTGCCGATGAAAGGCAGGAGCGCTG
This sequence comes from Negativicutes bacterium, assembly GCA_021372785.1. Taxonomy (NCBI): domain Bacteria; kingdom Bacillati; phylum Bacillota; class Negativicutes; species Negativicutes bacterium. The sequence goes on from JAJFTT010000029.1 coordinate 7,830, forward strand.
GCATGAAGGCGCTGAAATGAAGTTATTGTGAAAAAAGGAATGTTGAATATGGAAACTGAAATCTATGACTTTACCGCGGGTTGGCAGGAAAGCCAAATGGCTCACGCCGGCGCCTTGCTGCGCAGCGGTCAATTGGTAGCCTTCCCAACCGAAACCGTCTATGGACTGGGTGGTTCCGCTCTCGATGAAACAGCGGCAAGAGCAATTTATACCGCCAAAGGCCGTCCGTCTGATAATCCTCTGATTGTGCATATTTCCCATCGCGCAATGTTGGCTCAGGTAGCCGATCAGGTGCCGCCGGTGGCTGATCGCCTGATGGATCGCTTCTGGCCGGGTCCGCTGACCATGATTTTAAGCAAGAAACCGGAAATTCCTGATGCGGTGACCGGCGGTTTGCGCACGGTGGGCGTGAGAATGCCGGACCATGCGGTCGCTTTGGCTTTGATTGCGGCGGCGGCGATTCCCATTGCTGCACCCAGTGCCAATCTCTCCGGTAAGCCGAGCCCGACGACTGCGCAGCATGTCTATGATGACCTGCAGGGGCGGATTCCGCTGATCCTGGACGGCGGCGCCTGTCGGGAAGGGGTAGAGTCGACGGTGCTGGACCTCAGCTTCGGTCAGTGCGTGATTTTAAGGCCGGGGGCGATCACCTACGAAATGCTGCTGCCGTTTTTACCGGAACTGATCGCGCCGACGCTGCGGAATCCGCTGCCTTTTGCCGATGTTCCGAAAGCGCCGGGCATGAAATATACACACTATGCACCCAAAGCGGCTGTTATTCTTTACAGTGGTTCGCGCGAGGCCGTATGTGAACGGATGATACAGGATGCGACGGCTGCCAGAAAACGCGGTGAGAAGATTGGCGTCATCATGACGCAATATCAATTCGGCGCACCGGCGGATCTGGTTTTTGATTTATCCGCAGCGGACGAAGCACGCATGCTGCACCGGACGGCTCAGCATCTTTTTGAATGTTTCCGCGCCTGCGATGATGCCGGAGTCAATCGTATTTTGTTACAAGGTGTAACAGAGAAGGAATTAGGCCGGGCAGTGATGAACAGAATGGTGAAAGCGGCAAAGGAGTGGATATGTCTTGAATGAAACCAGACAGAAAAATCAGGAAGAGAATGCAAAACCTTTGACCGTATTGTTTATTTGCAGCGGCAATACTTGCCGCAGCCCGATGGCGGAAGTGATTGCCAAAGACATTCATGAAAAAACCCTGCATGCACCGAAGTGCCGCTTCCTGTCTGCCGGTTTATCCGTTGTGGCAGGAGATAAAGCGGCGGAAGAAGCTAGCCTTGCCATGGCAGATCTGGGACTGCGTTTGGGTGAACGTCCTGCTCAGAGCGTAACAGAGGAAATGCTGCAGGAAGCAGATTTGGTTTTAACGATGAGCAACGCGCAGCGGACCCTGCTGCTGACCCGTTTCCCTGGTTATACCGCAAAAACATTTGTCTTAAACCGTTATGTCGGCGCAGAGAATACGGATATTGAAGACCCCTATGGCCAACCTTTGGAAGTCTATCGTCATACAGCGGTTCAACTGCGCGAAAGTCTGGAACGGCTGATGGACCGGCTTGCCGCAATGTGATAAGCTGCAGGCTGATTCCTCTGCGGTTTTGGTAAGGAGGTATTTTACGATGAGAATTGCAATTGGTGCCGATCATGGCGGCTACCAGCTAAAAGAAGAAATCCGCCAGTCTCTCGAAAAATCCGGACATACGGTTCAGGATTTTGGCTGTTATTCCACGGAACCGGTGGATTATCCCGATTATGCGATCCTTGTGACGCGGGCAATTCAGCAAAATGAAGCGGATAAAGGGATCCTGCTTTGTGGCACAGGCATTGGCATGAGCATTGCGGCCAATAAGCAAACCGGCATCAGGGCTGCTTTATGCCACGACCTGTTCTCAGCCCAGGCCACTCGTGAGCATAACGACAGCAATGTCTTATGTATGGGAGGCAGAGTCGTCGGCAGCGGTCTGGCCTTGAGTATTGTTGATACCTGGCTGAATACAGAATTCAGCGGTGGCAGACATCTTCGCCGAATCGCCAAAGTGGAAGCCGCCGCGCAACAAACAGAGGAAGCTGAGTTTAGCACGGAGCAGCTGCAGCTGCAGGCCACCGATTTACTGCAGGAGCTGGCAGAGAAAAGCAATTTGGAACCAGGCAGTCTGGTGGTGATCGGCTGCAGTACAAGTGAGATCGGCGGTCATCGCATCGGTTCCGCTTCCAGCGCGGAAACGGCCGCAGCTGTTTATGCAGGCTTGCGCCAAGCGGCGGATGCTCACCAGCTGGTCCTGGCTTTTCAATGCTGCGAACACCTTAACCGCTGCCTGGTCGTCGAACGCAGTACGATGGAACGCTATGATTTGGAGCAAGTTTCGGTTGTTCCCACCGCGCACGCCGGCGGAGCGATGGCGACGCAGGCTTATGCTCAGATGGCGGAAGCAGCGGTGGTCAATGATCTGCACCATAAAGCGAGAGCCGGCTTGGATATCGGCAATACTTTGATCGGAATGCATTTGGCTTGGGTGGCAGTACCGCTGCGCTTAGCGCATAAAACGCTCGGGAAAGCCAGCGTCCAGGCCGCCTTCAGCCGTCCGCGCCTGGTGGGTGGCAAGCGAGCCGTCTACAGCCAGGAACAGGCGCAGGAAGCCAATCGGCTTTAAGCAAGAAGCGCTTCCATACTTTTATACAAGCTCTCCGCGCTGATTGCAAATTTGCTGCGGGTTAGCTTATAGGAAACATTCCAGATAATTTAAGGAGGAGTTAGCATGAAAATCAATGAATTTCCCGAACTGAGAGCATTTGATCCTGAAATTGCTAATACGATGGACTTGGAGCTGGGCCGTCAGCGCGATCACATCGAACTGATTGCTTCCGAGAACTTTGTCAGCAAAGCAGTCATGGAAGCCGTGGGAACCGTATTAACCAACAAATACGCCGAAGGTTATCCGGGACATCGTTATTATGGCGGCTGCGAATTTGTCGATATCGCTGAAAATTTGGCGCGTGACCGCGCCATCGCTTTGTTCGGGGCAGATCATGCCAACGTGCAGCCTCACTCCGGTTCTCAAGCGAATACCGCTGTTTATATTGCCGTCCTGAAACCCGGTGATACGGTAATGGGGATGGACCTTTCTCATGGCGGCCATTTAACGCATGGTTCTCCCGTCAATATTTCCGGTTTACTCTATCATTTCGTCGCTTACGGTGTCAATAAAGAAACCGGACGGATCGATTATGATGAAGTCTTAAGAATCGCCAAAGAATGTCATCCAAAATTGATTGTTTGCGGCGCTTCTGCTTACTCCCGCGAAATCGATTTCAAACGCTTCAGTGAAATTGCCAAAGAAGTCGGCGCTCTGCTGATGGTGGATATGGCTCACATCGCCGGTTTGGTTGCGGCCGGCTTACACAGCAACCCGGTGCCCTATGCCGATTTCGTAACGACGACAACGCATAAAACGCTGCGCGGTCCCCGCGGCGGTATGATTCTCTGCAAAAAAGAATATGCCAAAGCCATTGACAAAGCGATTTTCCCCGGCATTCAGGGCGGCCCGTTGATGCATGTGATCGCTGCCAAAGCGGTTTGCTTCAAAGAAGCGCTGGCTCCGGAATTTAAAATCTATCAACAAAAAGTGATCGACAATGCGCAAGCCCTGGCAAACGGTCTTGTCAAACGCGGTTTTAACTTAATTTCCGGCGGTACCGACAATCATCTCATGTTGGTTGATCTGCGCAATAAAAATATCACCGGTAAGGACGCTGAGAAACTGCTTGGCACCATTCATATCACCTGCAACAAAAACACGGTCCCGTTTGAAACGGCCAGTCCCTTCATTACCAGCGGTATTCGCTTAGGCACCCCTGCCGTTACCAGCCGCGGTTTCGATGAAGCTGCGATGGATGTGATTGCCGAAGTAATTGATATGGCGATCGCCGGACGTGAGGATGAAGCGGTTTTGGTGCGCTGCCGTGCAATGATTGCGGAACTCTGCGCTCAATTCCCGCTCTACGCTGATTAAGTAGCCTAATTTGAGACAACGGCAAAGCCACGCAGCGCCGTTGTCTTTTTTTGGGGGGGAAGCTAAGCAAATAACACAAGTCTGTTTTGTCCGTCATGCCCATTCGGATAACAACAATCCGGATCAATATCAGCGCGGTTTGACCGGGCAAGAGAAAAAAGGCGCCGCACTCATGGCGTTGGCTCTTGAGGATAGCCGCATCGGCGCCATCTATGCCGGCACCTGCCTGCGTACCAGCCAGACGCTGGCTCCGCCTGGCAAAGCAAAAAGGGCTGAGCATTCACGCGGTGGAAGCATTGCGCGAACGCGGCATGACGGTAGCGTTATTTACCGGCAATTTCGACGAATACATGCAAGCTCAATGGTCGGATCTGAATTACGCCGCAGAGGGCTGTGAATCATTGCTGGCAGTGCAAAAACGAAACATCGAGGCTTGTCTATCAAATCGTCACGGCGCAGCCGCAGCAGACGGTAGTAGTGGGTGTGCATGGCTGCACTTTATCAACCATCTTGCATTACGATACCGATTACGGCTTAAAGGGCTATTTGTAGATGAAGCCGTTTGCTCCTTACAGCATGCGCTTGGATTACAAAAATGCTGCAATGCTGAATTGACAGAAATCACGTTCTGAGAACAGTCTAAAAAAACAGATCCGGTAAAACCGAATCTGTTTTTTTAAGGTCAGACGGAACAGGTGACACTCTGGAACCTGGCGGTCTATTTGGGTGTAAAAGAAGTGACGACCTTGGCTAATTTGCCGTTGATCAGGGCGCTGACTTCCACTTCCACCCGATAACCAGCGGTTGCACCGCCCAAAACAACCGTAAAAGGAGAACCGCAGTAGCCCTTGAGTACCGAACTGCGTGTCCTGAAATGGAAGGTAGCCGTATAAGGTGTGTTGGCCGGTCCGGTTACCATCAGCTGAACTTCACCGTCACCATCGGGTTGCTCCGGTGTGATTTTAACCGAAAAATCAGCGGGACCGATCGCTTTATCCGCGATTTCGGCGTCACTGCTTTCGGTGGTTTCCCCTCGGGCGGCAGCCGTCTCTGCTTGACTCGGTTTGTCGCTCGTTTCAAGTGGTTTTGTCGCTTCTGAATCGACTTCCGTGCCGGGCTTCCCGCTGATGGTTGTATCCGGTACTTCGGCGGCAGGCGGCGTTTGCTCCGCGCCTGACTCTTTCCCGGGGGTACCTTGTGAATCTGAATTGGGGTTAAAAATCGTGCCATGCTCTACCGGGATCACCGGGCGCACCTGCAGGGTGCAGCCGCTGATCAAAAAAACCATGCAAAGCAAAAGCAAAAGAAAACGTAAGCGGGTTTTCATTTCCATCACCTGCCTTTGCGGTATCGACGAAGGAGCGTTTTTTCTAAGAAATGTAAGGATTTTAAAATAAAACTTTAAGCCAACGCTACGGCGGTGCCGTTGGCAATCATGGCATCCTCCCATGCATAATCAAAATGGCAAGCCTGATTACGTTGTGACGGCAGGAATTCTGTGATCGGGTTTTCTCTAAACCAAGCCATGCTGCGCTGCAGCGCCTGTGCGACATCGTATTTTTCCCGATAACCAAGCGCTTCCAATTTTCCCGTCGATTGGGTGAAAATAACCGGACTGGCTAAATTCGGAATGTGGGGGAAAAGCGGAGCCGGCAGGCTATAGAAAGTCATTGGCTGGCCGCACAGACTGGCGGCGAGACTGACCAGCTGTCGGTAATTTGGCGTCCGGGTATGACCGGAATTATAGATATTTCCATTGGAAGCCGCTGTGCGCAGCAGAAAGTCAACCTGGACACCAACGTTAGCGGCATATTCTCTGTGATAGACACCGCAGCCGCCTTCCGGCAGAATCATTTGCCGCCGCTGATCCAAGAGACGCTTGATGAAATACCATTCCCTAGCCTGATGATCATATTCACCAAAAACAGCGGGCAAGCGCAGCACGGTTACCGGAAACCCCGTTTGTGTATGGGCAGCAAAGACGGCTTGTTCGGCCAGCACCTTTTTATGTCCGTACGCATGGCGGGGGTCGTCGGATAGAATCAGAGGATCCGTTTCGTGAATCGGGCTTGCCGTAGGTTCGGCATATACCGAGGCGGTGCTGATCATCAGATAGCGATCGCAATGGCCTTGCAGTTGTTCAATCGCCAGGCTGGTTTCCGGAGCATCGTAAGCGACCATATCCACGGCCGCATCGAAATGCTCCGCAGCAAGGACGGATCGGATTGAGCCGGGCAGAAAACGATCGCCAACCAACTGACGCACCGAGGCACCCTCCTCCTTTAACGGATGATTGCCGCGGTTGAAGAGAGTGACTTCATTGCCGGCCAGGAGCAATTCTCTCACAACATGCCGGCCGATAAATTTGCTGCCGCCGATCACCAGGATTTTCAAATAAAACGCCTCGCTTTCCTATTTCATCCGATGGATGACTGAGAATGGAACGACTGAATCTATATCTTTCTACAAAGCAGAAACAAAGTCCTTTTTTTTACCGGCTGACCGTGATGACTGTCTTCTGTTTCCGCCGCGGCCGGGCTCTTTTGCTGCGCTGCTCGAACACTTCGGTTCTCCGCCGGAGAAATGCACAAAAAATCTCTGCCGCATAGGATAGGAAATAGTATATCATATTACGAAGGGATTCGTGTGACATTTTAAATAAAAATAACGTTTTATCTAGTTGTACACGTTGGTCTACCATTCATGCATTACCATTAAAATCTTCACATTTATATCCTTGACTTTTTATTCGTGTTGCGATACTATAATATTAAAGCAGAAGTAGATAGCGGCTTTTTTTTACCGCGCATTTACTCTGCATAGATAGAAAAGAGGAGGTTTTTTCCCATGAATGCTTATATGCAAAGAGTTCTGGAACAAGTGAAAACTCGTAATCCCGGAGAACCGGAATTCATCCAAACCGTGGAAGAAGTCTTTAAGAGTCTCGAAGTTGTTGTCAATCAACATCCCGAATATGAAGCCATGGGTTTACTGGAGAGAATGGTCGAACCTGAAAGACAGATCGCTTTCCGTGTAACCTGGGTAGACGATGCCGGTAAGGTCAATGTGAACCGCGGCTATCGTGTCCAATTCAACGGCGCGATCGGACCTTACAAAGGCGGTTTGCGTTTCCATTCCTCTGTTTATGTCGGCATCATGAAATTCCTTGCTTTTGAACAAACCTTCAAAAACAGCTTGACCGGCCTGCCGATCGGCGGAGCAAAAGGCGGTTCCGATTTTGATCCGCGCGGCAAATCCGATGCGGAAGTAATGCGTTTTTGCCAGGCTTTTATGACCGAATTGTATCGTCACATCGGTCCTGACATTGACGTTCCCGCCGGTGATATTGGTGTTGGCGCCCGCGAAATCGGGTTCCTTTATGGTCAATATAAACGGATTACCGGTACTTGGGATAACGGCGTGCTGACCGGCAAGGGAATGAGCTACGGCGGCTCCCTGATCCGTCCGGAAGCAACCGGTTACGGTGCTACCTATTATTTGAATGAAGTGCTGGCTCACTTCGGCGATACCATCAAAGGCAAGACCGTAGCGGTTTCCGGTTTCGGCAATGTGGCTTGGGGCGTTGCTTCCAAGGTTGCTGAATTAGGCGGCAAAGTAGTTACTCTGTCCGGCCCGGATGGCTATATCTATGATAAAGACGGCGTGATAACAGCTGAAAAGATCAATTATATGCTCACGATGCGTGCTTCCGGCCGCGATAAGGTTCAGGATTATGCGGACAAGTTTGGCTGCGAATTCCACGCCAAACAAAAACCGTGGGGCGTCAAAGTTGACATTGCGATGCCCAGCGCCACCCAAAATGAAATCGGCATGACGGAAGCCCGGCAGATTATCAACAACGGTGTGAAGTACTATATCGAAGTAGCCAATATGCCCACCACCAACGAAGCTTTGGAATTTATCCAGAAATCCGGTTTGACTGTTGCCCCCTCCAAGGCTGTCAATGCCGGCGGCGTAGCGGTTTCCGCTTTGGAAATGTCCCAGAACTCGATGCGTTACAGCAGGACCGCTGAGGAAGTGGATGCGAAATTGCATGCCATTATGAAGAACATCCATGATGTTTCCGCTGTCGCTGCGGAAGAATGCGGTTTGGGTTATGACTTGGTTGCCGGTGCGAACATTGCCGGTTTCAAGAAAGTTGCCGAAGCGATGATCGCTCAGGGACTCATCTAAAATCCGCACCAAAATTAACGAAAGATTTTTTGCTCTCAAATCCTGAGCTAAAAGACTCCCTTGCCGTCAACAGTTCTGCTGTTGCCGGCGGGGGAGCCTTTTTTTTTAAGAAACGCTGCGCTCTTTTTGGAGGGCTTGCAACCGCTTTCTGTAAAGGGGAAGGAAAAAGCAGACCGAAATAGAATAAAAGGGGAGCGCTTGCTTACCAGGAAGGAACAAAAAAAGGAAGTTTTAGTATGATTAACCTGCGGCAAAAAATTGCAGACCGGTTTACCGGCTATTTAGATAATCCGACGCTGCGCAGCAATGTAAAATACAGTATCCTGAACGGTGCTCTTTCCAATGTTGCGGTTGGTTTGACCGGATCTTTCATGGCGGTTTATGCCCTGAAGCTGGGATCGACGGAAAATATGCTGGCGATTTTAGCATCAGGACCGGCCTTGATGGGTTTAATAGCCCAGATTCCGGCTGCCGTGATGACGGAGCGGATCGAAAAGAAAAAAGAAGCGATGGTCAAGTGGGCGCTGTTGCAGCGCATCTGTTATTTTATTTTCGCCGTCATTCCCTTCCTGCCGCTCGCCGCGATCTATAAAGCCTGGCTTTTTATTTTGCTGGTAACTGCCATGAATTTCCCGACCAATATTGTCAACACCATGTGGACACAAATGATGGGCGAGATTATCCCAACCCGCTATCGCGGCCGTGTTTTTGGTGACCGCAACTATGTGATGGGTTGGTTTGCTTTGGCCAGTATGATGCTGGCCGGTCCGCTGCTTGATTTTATTCCTTATCCTTATAATTATACGCTGCTTTTTAGTCTGTCGTTCCTTGCCTTTATGGCTTCTCTGAACTTTTTGAACCGGACCGATGAAGTGAAATCTGACGAGGCGCCGGCGAGCAGTGTGCGCAAAAGCAATCCTTACGAAGGGTTCAAATTCATCATCAAGGATCAGCCTTTCCTGGTTTTTGTCTTGGCTGCCACTCTTTTAAATTTAGGATTCGGTTTGACTGCTTCCATGTGGACACTGAATCAGGTGCGTGACCTGCATCTGAATAATACCCAGATTGCCATGACGACCGTCGTGCAGTCTCTGGGAACGACCTTGAGCTATCCCTATTGGGGTAGAATTATCGACAGAATCGGCAGTAAAACAGTCTTTCTCTTAGCGGTTTTTCTTTATATTTTCCGACCGTTGGTGCAGATTTTTGTGACGGCCGATAACCTTTGGCTGATGTGGCTGATTTGTTTCATCACCGGCCTGGCGCAGGGGGCTTATGCTTTGTCACAGTTCAATACGCTTTTGGAAGTGGCGCCCGATCCCAATATGCGGCCCAGCTATCTGGCCTTCTTCAATATGGCAGTGCAGACAGTCTCGTTCATCTTTCCGATGGTGGGTGTTCAGATTTATACAAGGATGGGAAACCAGGTCAATCCTGTTTTCTGGTTGTCTACGATCATTCGCGTTCTCGCCGCCGTCGTGATGGCTTCGGTGATCTTTTCTGCTTATCAGAAAGAAAAGCGCGCTGCCAATAAAACGCAATCATGATGACCGGCCTGCTCAAACGAAAAAACTTTTCGCTGCAGACACAGACTGTAGGCGAAAAATTTTTTTAGCAGAAGAGCCGGTAAGGCAGAGGTCGTGCAATCGCCTGATTTCCCTGAGCAAGAGCCTCATCGCCAGGGTGAGCTCATTGCTGAAATTGACGCCGATTCCGTCAGCGGTTCAATCCACATAAGAGAAAGCTGCCTTTTCCTGAGAAATATCCCGGACAACCTCTGCTTTTTCTCCGGAACCGGCAGGCGGGATGTCACAACAGCAAGATGAGCAAAAGAACCGGCTGCGGAAAATAGAAAAGTGCTGACTAAGAGGACAGGCAGTGTGAAACGATCCTGAAAAATAAGCGGGACGTTATCACCGGCAGGACCGCGCGGCAAAGCGTTGCGACGCAGAAAATTAATTTATGGTGATAACGGTCTGCCGGCGCGACGAACCGCTGCTTTGACCTTCCATCCATTGATTCGCTTGCTTTGTTTCGGGAGCGAAAATGGAAGCAGAACAACTGATTTGCTAAATTCAGGATTATTTTCTCGGCCGCAAGGCTGATTTTCTTTATCCGCCAGTTTCACTCTTGACTGGCACTGCCGGTTTCAGGCTGATGAAATCGCGGACCTGAGCCGAGAGGAAGATAAGTGAGAGAGAACCGCAGCCGAGCAGCATACCGATGATAAATAAGTTGGAAAGCGGATAAATTTCTCCTAAAAAACCGTAGATCAGCGAGGAAACCGGGCACAAACTATTGCTCATGGTAGTCATGACACCGGCCAGTTTACCGCGCTGGGTTGGTTCTACGCCAACCATGAAAACCGAATTCAAAATTGAGTTGGCGACGGCATTGCCAATCATGCCAAAGCCAATCATCGCACAGGTTAAGTAGATATTGTAGGTACAAACCATCAAAATCATACAGCTGCCCATCAAAATAAAACCAAACAGAACGAGAGAAGGATAAAGACGGCTGGGGAATCGGAAGCTTGCCACGATGAACATGCCGATCAAACCACCCATGCCCATGCAGGCCATAATGATACCGTATTGCTCTACACTAAAGCCACGCTGCAGGAACATGGCCAACAGCAAACTAAAGATGCCTGCCGTGAAGAGATTTGTCAGCATGAAGATGATCAACGTGATGCGTAGCCCTACATTTTGATAAAATACCCGCACACCTTCTTTTAGATCGGTCAGGACATTTTTGGTCTTGGCCGCCTCGCTCAGCAGATGCTGGGGCAAACGCAGAAACAGCAGCGAAATAAAGTAATAAAAAAAGGAAACCGCATTAATGGCAATCAGCAGAGGAACACCCAACAGGCTGACCATAAAACCGCTGATCCCATTTCCGGCCAGATCGACAAAAGAGAAAGCGGCGCTGCGGATGGAATTTGCTCTGACAACATCTTCTTTTTCCACCAAATCGGGTATGATCGAGGAAACAGCCGGACCGGCAAAAGAACCGGCGGAGGAAAGCAGCAGTGCGCTGAGCATCACAAGGGGAATACTCAACAGATTTCGAAAAGCGAGCAAGGCAACCAGACTCATAAAAACAGCGCGGAACAGGGTGGCGAGGCAAAGAATCTGTTTGCGGTCAAAGCGATCGACCAAAGCACCGGCAAACGGAGAGATGACGATGCGGGGCAGAAAGGATACCGCTGCCGCAGTGCCCATCAGCGCAGTGGAACCCGTTGTCTGCAGAATCCAGTAACTGATGGCTAAATTATAGACGATATCACCAAAATAAGATAAGAACCCGGCCTGTAAAAATAACAAGAAATTTCGATTGAAGAATTTTTTCTTTTCCGTGACCGCAACCGGCGCTTCGGAAGCCATTGTTCCGACAACCCCCTTTCCCTTCCCGTAGAGGATACGAGATATGTTAACAGAAATGTAACACATAAGATCATATTAGTCAAGGAGTAAGCTTAAAAATATTATCTAATATGTTAACATAATTCAAATACTGCAATATCTCATATGACAGGCAGACATGAGAAATTCTGTATTGCCACAGTTATTGAAACTTGTGTTCTATGAAATCCAAGAAAATCCCGTAAAATAAAGGATGGATCACAAGAATTATGTTGTATTGAATAGTTGGAATAAACCGAAATAAAGGATTTCCTTCACAGCAAAGCGAATAGAAGCCAAAATCATCATTCTATGTCGTGCTGTGTCGTAAATCGAATGATGTATGGTCCGGATCTTCTTTTACAAGCAAGACAAACTGCAACCGGCGTTTTACACGAGGTGAAAGCAAGTGAAGAAAATCGTATTTGCTTTGGTTGTTTTGATTTTCTGTTGCCATTCCACTTTGTTGGCTGCGGAACCATTACCGGCAAAAGAGCAGGCAGCAACTGCGCTCCATCAATTGAACCTTTTGCAAGGCAGTGAACTCGGCTTTGAATTGGATCGGGCTCCCACCCGCCTGGAAGGACTTCTGATGCTGCTGCGCCTGACAGGTCGGGAGGCAGAGGCGGCTGCCTGCGCGCTTGAGTGCCCTTTTACCGATGTACCAGTTTGGGCGCAAGCGTATGTTGCCTATGCCTACAGCGTGAAGCTGACCAATGGGATTTCAGAGCAAGAATTTGGCAGCAGCCAGTTGCTCGCCGCCAATCAATACAGCACGTTTCTTTTACGCGCTTTGGGCTATTCCGATGCGGAAGGAGATTTTGATTGGCAGAAACCAGAACCTTTGCTCAGGCAATTGGGTTTAGCTGCCGTGTCAGATGCTCAGGAAAACTTCAACAGAGGCGATGTCGTTACGCTTTCCTGGCAAGCGCTGCAGACCAAGTTGAAAGGAAGCGCCGGCACCCTGGCTGAAAAATTAATCGAGTCTGATCTTTTTAGCCGGGAAATGTATCAGACCGTATCCACCTCTCTGCCGGCTGCCGCGGAGGATCAACTCAGCGACAGCAGCGCCGACTTACGGCTGATTGCGGAGTATTATCATATTTCCCTGGAAAAATTAACCGATTATATCGCTGAGATCGAGCGGCTTGCGCAAGAGACAGACAGTGATTTCAATATTTCCGACTGGCTGCAGAAAAAAGTTAATCAGATGCTGGCAAAAGTCGATGCCGGCGATCCGGAAAGTTACGACCAGCTGGTGCGTTGGGTCTGGGATGATTTTTGGGGAGAAATCGATGGCACGCAAAAAGATAAGACAGACGGCAAAGTGAAAACCGCAGTCACTGAACCAAAAAGCGCTGCGGACCGGGACCAAGAAACGAAAATACGAGAGAGTACTGCAGAGCAAAAAAAAGAAGTTTAGCGCTTCGAACACTCAACAGCTTTTACTCACAATTTGTACAGAAAAAAGAGATCCCTTTCTTACTGCGAGGAGATCTCTTTTTTGCTTTTCTTGAGCGGGAGCGTTATTCTTTATCGGCAGTGATTTTGCCGAGGACGTAAACAGTCAGCATAATTAAAATCATGCCAATAAAAATACCCAGCATTCCCTGACCCATGAGTTGGAGCGTGGCATAAAATACAGTCATTGTTTCTTCTGAAAACATAAGTTAGCCTCCCTGTCTTTCAATTTTAGTGTAATGTTTCCAAAATCTTCGGAATCAGATTCAGCACCATACCACCGGCGAGAACAGAGGCAATTTGTCCGGAAACATTCGCACCGGCAGCATGCATCAGCAAGTGATTCTGATTATCTTCCTTTATAGCCATTTTGGCGACAACGCGGGAGGACATCGGGAAAGCCGAAATGCCGCAGCCGCCGATCATCGGATTGAATTTTTCTTGCCGGAAAAGGTTGAGGAATTTGGCAAAGAGCACGCCGGCGATGGTATCAAAAATGAAAGCGACTAAGCCGAGACACATGATTAATAAAGTCTGCACGGTAACAAATTTATCCGCAACCATACTGAATGAAATGGTAATACCCAATAAGAGCGTAATCAGATTGGCCAAAGCATTCTGCGCGGTTTCGGAAAGGCGATTCAGACAACCGCATTCACGGATCAGGTTGCCAAACATTAAAAATCCGACCAGAGCAACGGACATTGGCGCGATAAAACCGGCAATGATTGTGACGGCAATCGGAAAGATGATCCGGGTCTGTCTTGTCACACTCTGCGGGCGGTAGGGCATGCGGATCTTACGCTCTTTTTTACTGGTAACCAGCCGAATCGCAAAGGGCTGAATGATCGGAACCAAGGCCATATAAGAATAAGCGGCAACAGCAATCGGGCCCAAATAGGAGGATCTCAGCACCTGAGAGACGAGAATCGCAGTCGGACCATCAGCGGCGCCGATGATACCGATGGAAGCGGCGTCGGTCAGCGAGAAACCCATTAAGGCGGCAACAGAGATCGCCACAAAAATACCGAATTGCGCTGCGGCTCCAAACAAGAACATAATCGGGTTGGCAAGCAAGGGACCGAAATCGATCATTGCGCCGATCCCGATAAATAAAAGCAAAGGCAATGCTTCGGAGGAGGCGATGGTGGTTTCGTAAAGCCATTCAATAATACCGGCGCTCTCACCAACTCCCGCAACGGTTTGATTTAAGACGCCGGAGAACGGCAAATTAACCAGAATAGCGCCGAAACCCATTGGCAATAATAAAGAAGGTTCATAGTCTTTTGCGATTGCTAAATAGATCAGAATAGATCCGACAGCATACATGACAAGTTGCTGCCAAGTGACAGCCCGGATTCCGTCCAATAAAAACTCCATAAAAATAAGCCCCTTTCCAAGACGATATTTGCCATCAAGGCACCCATAAATATTATACTATAAATAATTGCATTCGTAAATCCCGGAATCTGAAATACTTCACGTAAAATAGCGACTGAGACTGCCTGAAAGAGGTTTATAAGTGAAAAGTCCTAAGCTTCCGGCATTTCAGAGAGCATGAATTCAAATACGGTCATAAACTTCATTTTTATATGATTGCTGCTGAAAAAAACTGTCTGACAGTATCTCTTTTTTCGGGCAGGAGATCGGAAAGGATAAGGGGAATCTATTGATATTCTATGATTTGGAGCGTTTGCTTTTGGCGGCGGGCTCCGAAAATTCTTAGTGAGGGTGAAAATATGATCATCGGGCTTTCCCTTTGTGGCGTTCTGGCAATCGCCGCAACCTGGCTGGCAGGGCTGCAGCATTATATTGGGGCTCCTATGTTAGGTTTGTTTTTAGGAATCATCGTATCCAACCTCCGGCCGGTTTCTGCCGAAGTGCAGAAAGGTACGAAATATGCCTCCGGTAAATTATTGAAGTTTGGTATCATTCTGGCCGGCAGCACGCTGAATTTTATGTCGATTCTGGGCGTTGGCATGCAGGCCTTACCGCTGATTCTTTTCAACATTTGTCTTGCTTTTACGGTTGCGCTTTTGCTCGGACGCCGCTTGAAAACGAGTACGAATACCGGTATTTTGGTTGGCGGCGGCACTGCGATCTGCGGCGGCACTGCGATCGCCACCTTGACCTCGATTATCAAAGCCAAAGAAGACGAATTTGCCTATGCCATGGCGGCGATTTTCTTGTTCGATATTTTCTCGGCGATGATGTGGCCTTATGCCGCCCTGGCGATGCATCTGACACCGGAGCAGT
>JAJFTT010000030.1 GCA_021372785.1 Negativicutes bacterium
CACCTGTGCCACAACCCCCGTCCCCCTGGCATACTACAGGATCCAACATCAATTCTACCATAGAGAAGCGGTTCTGTCAATCACTAACACTGCCGGGCATGCAAACTGAATTTTATGCAGCAGCCCGGCAGGATCTGATACCGAAGCGCCTTCCCAAAAAAAGGAAGCCCCCATCGCGTTTCTTTGGGTTTGGCAGCCTATTTGATGCCGGCGCTTAGGATGGCATTGAAGATCAGTTTATAGGTGTTATGCGCCTGCGCCCGATAGATGGGATTAAAAGCGAAGCAAACGATCCGGCCTTTTCCCATGGGAATTTCGCAGAGAGCGCTGCGGCCGTTGAGCTGCGCCTGCGGATCCAGCATCCAACCGGATAGCAGGAGATTCGAACTGGGATAATGAGCGAGAACCGTGCCGCTATCAACCGCTAAAGCACCCGAGCGCTGGAACCAGATGGGTTCTGCTTTTTCCGCACCCCAGGTTACCGGATGTTCGTTATTGACGAAAACACGCAGCAGAGAGCCGGGAATATAAAAATCTTTGGGAGGTAATTTAGCCAAGATGTTCCTGGCGGGGATTCCGAGTGTCTCAATGGCATAATCAACGGCGTGATCGATGGCGATCAGAACACCGCCGGCCTGGACAAAATCTTTCAAAGCCGCGGCACCCGCTTCGCCTAAACCACCAAAATAGGGAGCAGGAACCATGCTTTCCGGTAAACCTTCCTGAATCCGCTGTACCGGCATATTCGGCAGGATCAAGGCATCATACTTTTCAATCAGGTTGCCAGCCTGAATCAGCTCATTGCCGGGGCTCTCGAAGTCAAAGTGGAATTGTTCTAAAACAAAGCGCAGCCAGCCTTCATCCATTTCACCGGTCCAGCTCTTGTAGAGACCGAAACGGACGGGACGCAGACTGCAGGTAGGCAGTCCATTCTCCCAGGGGGTAATCACAAGACCTTTTTCCGCCCAGTCCTGCATCAATCTCGCCAGGCCGACCTGGGTTGGGATTACCCATAAACCGGCGGGGAGCACGGCCTCTTTGGTTTCGATGGTTTTGGTCAGACGTTCTACTTTGAAGCCATTTTGCAGTAAATCATTGACAAAAGCAAAGCCGTCGTTCAGTTTGGGATCGACAATGTAGCAGGAAGCATCGCTGCGGGGCGCCGCTGCGGCTTTCGGTGTCACATCAGAGAGGCGTGTCATCCTAACGCTCAGCGGCTCTGTGACCGTCACCGTATCGATGCCCATTAAGAGACCTTGCGTAAATGCGGTGACATCATAGGGACGCTGGGGCGGTCCGCCGGGATATTCGCGGATATCGGGGTAATCCTGGACCTCCAGCAGACATTTTGCAAAAGCAAAATAAGGCTGACCGGCAGGAATAATTACAGAACCGGCAGCATACGTCTTGCCATTGAAGCTGAACGGCTGATCCGCCGTATAGAGTTCGACTTGCCCAATCTGGAAGATGCGCAGCAGGCGGTAAACGCTGTCTGTCGCTCTTTGTCCGGCGGGAATTACAAAAGCGTAAGGCGCCCCCTGACGGTTCACTGCTTTGCGGCCGATCTGCAGGAAGTTGCGCAGCCAGGTTTCCCGGTTGCGGGCTGCGTGGGTAAGTAAGGCTTCGGTGGCCAGCCGTTCATACTCGATGATATCAGAAAGATGCCATTCGCCGCCGGTCCAGGGTTCCGGGAAATTCCAGGCGCGTACTTTTCCGTCATAACCGATACCCGTACTCAATTCTTCGAATTTTACACTGACCGGTGTGGCGATTTTGCAGGAGGCCGCTTCCGTCAGGATACGGATGCCGCCATGGGTATGTTGGAAGGCGCGCGCCGGGTTCCAGGCGTCATAAATGCCATGGATCAAGACGCCTTTTTTATCCTGAGCGGTGAGCTCCTGCGCCATGGCAGAGCCGATCCAGACGATTTCCTGCTGAATGATCGGATCCACATTCGGTTCAATGGGATCGACATAAGGCGGAATAAAGAAACGGGCGGCAGTGGTTCCCATTTGATGCATGTCATAGATAATTTGCGGATGCCATTGATTATGGATTTCCTCCACCGTCAGGCGATTTTCTACCTGGCTGAAGGTATACCAATCGCGGTTGTTATCATGTCCGACGTATTTTTGATAGAGCCAGGGCATGACGCCGCCTTCATAGGGAGTATCCAGATTTTTACGGTACCACTCTGTAATCATCTGATGTCCGTCCGGATTCAGGGAAGGGACCAGCACTAAAATAACGTTGTCCAAAATTTGTTCCGCATTTGGCATCGTTGCGGCAGCCAGGGAATAAGCCAGCGCCATGCTGTATTCGGGTCCGGCGATTTCGGTAGAATGAATTCCGCAGGAAATCATCACAATCGTTTTGCCGATGCGAATCAATTCCCTGGCATCCTCGTCCGATAAGCCTCTGGGATCAGCCAGACGCGCCTGGTTTTGCCGATGGGTTTCCAGATGTTTCATGTTGTATTCCGAGGAGATGATCAGATTGATGAAAGGTTTACCCTCGGTGGATTTTCCCATTTCAGTCAGTTTGACCCGTTCGGAAGCCGCAGCCAGATGTTCAAAATAGGCCAGCATCTGCGGCCAATCGGCCAGCGTGCGGTCACTGCCGGGCTCAAAGCCTAAGAATTCCTTTGGTGTCATGAGCTGCATAACAAACTACCTCCTTTAAAAAATCAGATTGCATGAATACTGATTATTGTTTCGCTGCAAGAAACATTTTCCCTGCCTGTCAGCAATAAATAAATAAAACCGCAGGCAATGTACGGCGGCATTTCCTGCGGTTTTCTCAAGGTTCCGTTATAAGACGGAGCGTAATGCATAGGCGGGTGCTTCCCGGCGCGCATCGGGGACGGTATAATTTTTGACTGTCTGATAAAAAGTGTGCATTGCCTGCAGCGCCGAAAAGACCTGATTGAGCTGCCGATCATTGACCGAATAGAGAAGATCCTGCAGGCAAAGCAGGATGGCGGAAGGCAGATAATATTCCGGTTCGCTGGCGGAGAAAAGAAATTCCGTGCTCATCGTACCCAGCGGCAAGGTGACCTGCAGCAGAGTGGTGACTTTATTGCTTACGGCAGCATGGTTATTGTCGCAGAGCAGCAATTCCAGATTCTCACCCAGAATATTGATCCGCTTTTCCATAGAAGTTTCTTTCTGCAGCATAAAGGGAATCATGGAGTCAAGATAAGCGACAAGCTGGCAGGCTTCTTCCAGACCGGTCAACTGAAATAGTACTTCGGCATAAGTGACCAAGAACAGGTGCAGCTGTAAACGAAAGACTTCATAATCCGGATCCAGGCGATGAAACTCCACGCAAGCCTGTTCGCGCTGAAAATAACTGACTTGCAAGCTGGCAATCGTTTGGATTTTCAGGCGGGGAGGAGCCGGCGGAGGTGTGAACGGAATGCCCGGTTTTACTGTCTCGTTATTTTTTTTAAAGATCGAGCCAAAATTATTGTGCTGCATAATCAAACCTCCACTGCTGTTATGGCACTGATTGCGGTTATCAGTCTCTTACTTTAACAATCATTTCGATTTCAACGGCAATACCTTCCGGTAATTCGGAAACACCAATGGCAGAGCGGGCATGTTGTCCGGCTTCACCGAACAAATCAAGCAAAAGCTGCGAAGCTCCGTTGAGAACGTTCGGCTGCTCGGAAAAGCCGGCGGCGGAACGGATAAAACCGAGTAACTTCCAAATTTCTTCGACGCGGTCCAAATCGCCGGTCAAAGACTGGATTGCCGCCAGACAATTGAGCACAGCCTCTCTGGCGGCGGCCTGACCGACAGCGATGCTGAAGTCGCTGCCGACCCGTCCGATATAACTGCGGGATCCGCAGCCGCTGGTATAGATCAGATTACCGATTTGTTTGGCCGGGCGGTAGATCCCCAGAGGAGCAGCAGGCGGGGGCAACACGATACCCAGTGTTTTTAAACGGTTTTCGATGTTTGACATTTTCCTCATCCTTTGCATTTTTATTTCATTTCTGCATCGTAAAATGGTTGTCCTGCCCTTTTTTAAGAAACATTCTGATAATTAGCATTTTTGTTTTTGAAATCGGCGTATTTCAGCCCACTTGCCGCACAGTCATTCGATCGAAAAAAGAATCTGCAGAGGAAACCGCTGCCTTGCTGTGCCGTCGCTTGATGTGTCACTGTCGGATTCCGTACCGGGATCAATCTGAGAAGGAGTTTGATCCTTCGAGAGTGAAAATATTGAAATGCAATGCGGGAATTCTGTATTCGGCAGCGGTTCGTGACCGGACAAGAGGTGCCGGCCGGCAGAAAGAAGGTTCTTTGACCTATGGAAGATACGCGTAAGGCTCGCCTGGCGCAGATGGAAGCCATCACAACCAAAGAAATGCGCAGCAAGATTTTTGATATGGCGTGGCCGGCTACGGTAGAGGCCGTGCTGCAAATGATGATTGGTATGGTCACCTCCGCAATGATCGGCCAGGTCAGCACCGTCGCCATCGGTGCCGTTGGTTTAGGCAAACGCATCACCCAATTGGTTTGGGCTTTGTTTGCCGCCATCGGTACCGGCTCAACCGTTATGGTTGCCCGATCCATCGGTGCAGGCAATCAGAAGGCAGCCAATCGTTTTGCGGAACAGGCGATTACCCTAACGTTAAGCATTATTTTAATCTTTACCTTGGTGCTCGTACTGTTTCCCGGTCGCCTGATCTCGCTTCTCTATGGGTCGACCGGCGAATTATTGGAGAACGCCACGCTCTATTTAAAGATCACGGCACTGGGCGTGCCGTTTATGTCGATTACCCAGGTGGTAGGCGCGCTGATGCGCGGCGCGGGCAATACAAAGGTGCCGATGATGGTTGCTTCCACCATGAACATCATCAATGCGGTTTTGGGTTATCTTTTGATTTTTGGTAAATTCGGCCTGCCCGCCCTGGGCTTGAAAGGGGCAGCCTGGGCGATGGTGATTGCGCAGGTGATCGGCGGTTTTATGGCGCTTTATATTCTGTATTTTCGTCAGAACAGTCTGTCGCTGCGGTTTAGCGGTCTGCGTTTTGTCTGGAAGGATACCAAACAGATCCTGAATATCGGCGTACCGGCGGCAACTGAAAATTTGTTCCTGCAATTCGGCGGAATTATGCTGACTTCCCTGGTAGCCTCTTTTGGTACGGTCTCGCTGGCGGCGCATCAGCAGGGAATGACGGCGGAATCGCTGTCGTATATGCCTTCTACCGGCTTTTCCATTGCGGCCACGGCATTCGTCAGCATGTCGGTCGGAGCCGGTTCGATTCCTCTGGCGCAGCGTTATGTCAAAGAACTGGTCAAATTGGATCTTGCGCTGACTGCTTTTACCGCTTCCATTCTCCTGTTCTTTCCGAAAGTGGTCTTCACGCTGCTGAGCAATGATCCGGCGGTGGTGAACCTGGGGGCGAAATATCTGATTCTGATGGGAATCTGCCAAATTCCGCAGCAGATGACCGGACTGCTCAACGGGGCGCTCAGAGGGGCGGGAGACACCAAAGCAACTATGGTGATCAGTTCCGTCGGTTATTGGCTGGTCCGTTTGCCGTTGTCTTATTTATTATCCCGCTATTTCAATCTTGGCATTATGGGTGTCTGGTATGCCATGACCATTGATATTTTCGTCCGGTTCGCGATGAGCTTTACGCGTTATCAAATCATGGGGACCTGGAAAAAGAAAGCACTGCAGGATACGATTAATTAAAGAAAAACAAAAAACCTTTGCGGCGGCCTCAAAAGGTCAGCCAAACCGCAAAGGTTTTTTATGTTTGATAGAGTGAAGAAGGTAAATCACGCAGACAATCGGCAATGGTGCCGCTGTAATAGACGGCGAGGCGATGTAAAGGCCGGGTCAGCGCAACATAGAGCAGATGTCGGTCCGCCTTGCTGTTGCTGTAGACGGTGTTTTCGGCATCTGCCACAAAACAGGCGTCAAATTCCAAACCTTTGGCTAAGAACACCGGCAGGACCACGATTTTACTTTGATATCGATCGGTCTCCTCGCTGATTAATTCCACTTCCCCGGGCAAAAGAGCCTGCAGGGCCTGATACAATTTCCGGCAGTTTTGGCTGCCTTTGCATAAAACGGCAAAGGTATTCAGATCGGCATGCTGCTGCCAGATTTTGATTTGCGCCACGACCGCCGCCGCTTTTTGCTGCCAGGCTTTAGGACCGGCCGCAAAGCCGTGCAGCACCGGTAAATCACCGGTGTGACGCACCGCTTCTGCAGCGGTGGTGTTTTCCTGCAGCAGCAGCGTATTCGCTAAGTTGATGATTTCTGCCGAACTGCGGTAGCTGCGCCTCATTTCGCGGTAAACGATCTGCTTGTCGTGGATGATATCATCCATCAGGCTGCTCCAATCGGTCAGGCCGCGCTGCGGATAGATGCCTTGCGCCAGATCGCCGACGATGGTCATGGAAGTGGTATCTCCCAGCAAACGGCGGATCATAAAAAACTCCGCCGGATTTAAATCCTGCGCCTCATCGATGACGACATGGATATACTGCTCTTTTAAACCGTATAATAGTTCTTTCAGACGCAGCAGAAGAGCGAGATCTTCCTGATCCAGATGGCTGACCGCGCGATTATGATGGGAAACCATGGCGCTGCGCAGTTCCGCTGACAATTCCGGCCAGAAACGGCTGAGGTTTTCTTCATTGCCCAGCAGTTCCTGATACAAATTGAGCAGGGAAAGCTGTTTCGGCATTTGCTGCCGGTACTGCTTCAGCGCCAGGTCCACTTGTGCCTGCAGGCGTTTGAGGGCATCGTCACGTTCCTGCAGCAGCTGAATCGCCTTGGGGTTGGGCATATGCTGCAAATGAACCGGGAAGCGGCTGCGTACTATTTCCAGACGGCGTTCGTAATAGTCGTAAATCTCTTCTTTTGCCTTCGCGCTGCGCCGTTTACTCTGAATTTGCAGCCAACGGTGCATGATTTTCACTCGTTTGTCGAGCGGCAGATGCTTCAGGTCGTCATAACGCAGTTTCATGTCGTCGTGTTTTGCCAAAACGACACCGTCTGCCGTCATTAAATCCTCAGCCGGCAGAATCACACCGACCAGAAACGAGAAATAGCGGTCGATGGCAGCAATCGCCGCCAGACTCCCTTTGACTTGCAGCAGTTCCGCTTCTTTCTGCAGAGGAGGCTGAATCGCGCTGGCTGTCTGATTGCAGTAACGGGTCATCCATTGCGCCGTGGTTTGCAGGTTGATTTTTTGATCGATTTGTTCCAGAACAATTTCTGCAAAGGTTTTCTGCCGGCAGCGCCGGATATCCAAATCCGGCATGACGGAAGCGAT
Source organism: Negativicutes bacterium (assembly GCA_021372785.1). Lineage (NCBI taxonomy): Bacteria > Bacillati > Bacillota > Negativicutes > Negativicutes bacterium. Next base: position 7,307 of record JAJFTT010000030.1, read on the forward strand.
GTAACCGAAAAATAAACGGCTCGGTGTCAGAATCAGGGTATCTTCCGGGTAAATCTCCTTGCGTTTGGCATAGAGCAAATAGGACATGCGATGCAAGGCGACGGATGTTTTACCGCTGCCGGCCACACCTTGCACAACCAAAGGCTGCGTAAAAGGTAAGCGGATGATTTCGTTTTGATCTTTTTGGATGGTAGAGATGATGTCCTTCATACCGGTGCCGGCATTTTCCCGTAAACGCGATAAGAGAAAATCATCAATGCCGGCCGCTTCTTCCTGGTCGGAAATTTCCTTCAGACAGCCGCTCTCTATTAAAATCCGTCGCAGCAAATGCAATTCCACTTCAATCGGACCGTAAGGGCCCTCAAAATGGGTGCGGCCCTGGATACCGGCATAATAAAGGTCAGCGACCGGAGCGCGCCAGTCAACAATCAATTGAGTGCCGTTTTCCTCGTTTTCCACACCCAGTTTGCCTAAGTATAATACTTCGGTCGGCGGAGTATTGTCGCGGACTCTGACGCCGCCCCTGGATTCCTTATTACCGACATGCTCGAAATTGACATTGTGCTGAAATTCATACTCCAGGGTGGAAAGATCTATACGACCGAAATAGGGATCTTTTTCAGCCAGACTCAGCACCGTACGGCGGGTCAAAGCGGCTTCGACCCGGGTCATTTCCAATTGCTGCGCCTGTGTCAGATCCTCCGGCTTTTTCGCATCGGCGAGATTGCTCAGAATTTCGTCGATTTCTGCCTGAGAGGAATGAGCCTGCTCCACCAGTTTTTCTTTCCACTGCTGAATCTGCTCCAGAGTCATGCGGAGATGATGCGTTTCTTCCAAGTAAGCGGCATGGGCAGCGGCACGCATAATAAATCGTCCCCCTTTATGCGAAACACTTGACAAACGAGTAAAAAGAGGCGAAAATAAAAGACAAAGATGAATTTTAATTATACCCTTTTGTCCGGAAAAAGAAAAGAGAAATACATAATCATTTTAAATCTTCTGTAACGAGGCAAAATGATTACAAATCAGCTAATTTCTAAAGCATCTCTGGGCAATTCTTGCTGAGAAAGTGCGACGCGATGAAAAGAAGGTGCAGGATGACAATGACAATGGTGGATATCATCAACGCAAAACGGGAAGGACAGACGCTCAGCCGCGCAGAAATAGCTTATTTTGTAGAGCAATACGCCGAAGGACTGATTCCGGATTATCAGGCGGCCGCTTTATTGATGGCTATCTGCTGCAGGGGAGCGGATGAGCGGGAAACTTTTGATTTAACGGAAGCGATGCTGAAGTCCGGCAAAGAGCTGGATTTGCAGCGGATCGCGGGAATCAAAGTCGATAAACACAGTACGGGCGGGGTTGGGGACAAGCTGACGCTGGTCGCGGCGCCGCTGGCTGCGGCGGCCGGTGTGAAGGTCGCGAAGATGAGCGGCAGGGGTTTGGGGCATACCGGAGGAACTCTGGATAAATTAGAGTCAATCCCCGGCTTTCACAGTGTAATGGAACCGGAAGCCTTTATCAGACAGGTGGATCGCATGGGACTGGCGATTATCGGCCAGACGCATGATCTGGTGCCTGCCGATCAGAAACTCTATGCCTTGCGGGATGTCACCGGAACCGTTCAGTCGATTCCCCTGATTGCTGCCAGCATCATGTCCAAAAAGTTGGCGGCCGGCAGCAATAAGATTCTGTTGGATGTGACGGTTGGCAACGGAGCATTTATGAAAACCGAAGCGGAAGCGGTGGAATTGGCGCGGTTGATGGTAGCGATCGGCAAGACTGCCGGACGTGAAACGGTGGCTGTACTGACCGACATGAGTGAACCTTTGGGTTATGCGATCGGCAATTCTCTGGAAATTGAAGAAGCCATGGCGGCGCTGAACGGAGGCGGACCGCAGGACCTGCGCGAATTGGCGTTATTCTTTGCCGCTGAAATGCTGAAATTAGCCGGATTGAGTCAGGCTGAAGCGCAAGACCGCCGCCGCCTGGAGGAATTGTTGGATCATGGCCAGGCTTTGGCAAAGTTTCTGGAGATGGTCTCCCTCCAGGGCGGGAACACGCGGGTATTGCTGCGGCATCAGTTGCCGCGTGCCAAATTTCACCTGCCTGTTCTTGCGAAGGCAGCCGGCTGGATTCAAGAAATCGATACCCTGAGTTTAGGAAAAATGGTTGTGGAACTGGGCGGCGGACGGAAAGTGATAGGAGAAAAGATCGATCACTCGGTTGGTTTGCTGCTGGAGCGAAAAAAAACGGACCCGATTGAGCCAAATCAAGTCCTGCTCACGATCGATACCAATGAAAGTGAGCCGGAAAAACAGCTGCTCTTGGAAGAAACAGCCCGGCAGGCATTCGTCCTGAGTCCGCAACCGGTGCGGCGTTCCTCTTCCATTCTGCAGATCATCCACTGAACCGGGAGAGATTACGTGCTCAATTCAGAAATTGCAATAGGGAAAGGTGAATCGGATGACAAAAAAATCGGATCAGTCGCATAAAAACAAAAACGCAGCCAAACACGGCACGGAGATTGAACGCTCTTTCTTCGGTTTGGACAGCCGTGTGGTGATGCTTGCCCTCTATTTGGGCAGCAGCATCTTCTTTTTCCTGCTGAAATCACCGCTTGTTTTCGCGGTATTTTGGTTACTGTCCTTATTGGCCTGTCAGTTCAGCAAAGACGAATTGGTACAACTGCATGCCTTGCAGGCTGCCGCCATCCATATGATTGCTTTCTTGTTCCGTTTGCTGATTAATCTGATCAGCAGTTTTATTATTTCTTACATCACCCAAAGCGGCGGCGGAGAACTGGAATTGGCGCAGCCGGCGCAAATCATGGGTTGGTTTTCTCTGGCGCTGTCTTTACTGGTGCTGGCTGCGCAAATCTTGGCTTCGGAAACAGCGATGCGCGGATTGCAGCTGAAATTGCCTGTACTCTATGCTTTCGGAAAAGCAATGGCTCGTTTCTTTCTGCCCGGATCTGCCGCTGGCCAGGAGTAGTGGCTTTACACCAGGAAAAGAAGCCGGCAGCACGGAATAGCTCCCGGCGGCACGGAATAACTTCCGGCGGCACGGAATAGCTCCCGGCAGCGCGGCGCCGTCTGACCGGTTGCCGCACATACAAAAATTGCTTCCTTTTTTTCCGAGGGACGGGGATGGGATCAGCCGCAAGAGGCACACCCCCTAAAACCCTGGCGGAAAGGGAAGCTTTTTATCTACGGATTACTTTAAAAACATACAGGTAGGAACAGACAAAAGGGCTGGACAAAAGCGAACGATAGATTTATAATAATCATATCTTGTTGGATATGGTCCGAACAAAAAACTGAAAGGGATGGTTTATGTTGGCAAAAACAGCAAATGATGTCTTGGCAATGGCCAAAGAGAACAATGTGCGGTTCGTCGAGCTTCAATTGATTGATATCCTGGGATCTCAGAAAACAGTTTCGATTCCCGTTACGCAATTGGATAAAGCGCTCAACAATGAGATTGCATTTGATGGTTCCTCCATTGAAGGGTTTGTCCGGATCAATGAAGCGGATATGCTGCTTTATCCGGACCCGAATACTTTTGTGATCTACCCCTGGCTGAGCGGCAGGCAGACAACAGCCAGACTGTTGTGCGATGTGCATAATCCGGACGGGACTCCTTTTGCCGGTGACCCGCGCGGCGTTTTGAAAAAAGTGGTCAAAGAAGCGGAAGCGATGGGTTTCCAGTTGTGCGCCGGCACCGAAGCGGAATTCTTCTTATTTGAACAGGGAGAAAATGGCTGTCCGACGGTCAGGACGTTTGACAAAGGTTACTACTTTGATACGGATCCAACCGATAAAAGTGAAGAAGCGCGCCGCGATATGGTCATCACTTTAGAGGAAATGGGTTTTTCCATTGAAGCGGCGCATCATGAAAATGCGCATGGTCAGCATGAGATCGATTTTAAATATGCCGGCGCGATCGAAACTGCGGATAATATCGCTACCTTGAAGACAGTGGTTCGCATTGTCGCACGCAGCCATGGCATGCATGCAACTTTTATGCCGAAACCGATTGCCGGTGTTGCCGGTTCCGGTATGCACATCCATCAATCGGTCTTTCAAAATGGTGTCAATGCTTTTTATGATGAGAAGCGTCCGCAGGGATTATCGCGGATGGCAGAGTCCTATATCGCCGGGTTGATGGATCATGCCGGTGCGATGACAGCCATTACCAATCAGCTGGTCAATTCCTATAAGCGGCTGGTTCCCGGACATGAAGCGCCGGTCTATATTGCCTGGGCGATGGCGAACCGCAGCCCCCTGATTCGAATCCCCAGCCGGCGCGGGATTGGCACGCGGATTGAATTGCGCAGCCCGGACTGTTCCTGCAATCCGTATCTGGCGCTGGCGGTCAGCATGAAAGCCGGCCTGGATGGAATCAAACGCCAGCTGGTTCCGCCGGCTCCCATCTCGGATAATATTTATGAGCTGGACGAAAAGCAGCGTCAGATCCGGAATATTCTTTCCTTACCCGGTGATTTGAATCAGGCAATGGACGCCTTGAAAGCGGATGCCTTGATGCGTGAAACACTAGGCGAACATGTCTTTCAGAGCTTCCTCAATGCCAAGAGCCAGGAATGGGCCGATTATTCTCAGCAGGTGCACGAGTGGGAATTGAATCGCTATCTCTGGAGTTTCTAAATCAAAGCGAACACAGATCAACCGCTGCCATGGGTTTCACTGAAATCCGGCGGCGGTTGTTCTGCCGTGCGGCAGCGTTTAGAAAGGCGGCAGAATCCGACAATGCGCCGCGCTGGCTCAGAATACCGTTCAGGGCTGAAAAAAATTGCAAATTTATTTATAAAAAGCTGGAAACAAGAAAGGAATTTTCAAAAGAGTGTCGAAAGAAAAAATTAATACATAGAGCAGCGGCAATCAGTGTTTCAGTAAAAAGAAAAGAAATCCGAAAGTAAAGCCGGCAAAAGCGATCCATCGTTTTCTTTCACAATGCGGCGGTGAAAACAGAGCGATATCGTTTCCCCGGCCGGGCGGAATTATTTGTATCGCGCAGCGGCTCTCTGTAAAGTCTTGAATTTGAAAGGAGTGAACGATGAAGATGAAAAAGACACTGTTTCTGGTACTGATGATCGTTGCTTTACTCTGTTTTTCCGGTGCGGCAATGGCACAGAGCTTTTCCGATATGCCGAACAATTGGTCAACCGAAGCTCTTCAGCAGGCGGTAGCGAACGGGCTGCTGTTCGGCAGCGACGGACTCTTAAAACCGAATGATTCGCTGAAAAGAGCGGAACTGGCCGCAATTGTTGTCAGAGCGTTTGGAACCAAAGCAGCCGCGGACATTTCACGCTTTTCTGATGTAGATGCCGACGCCTGGTATGCTGTTGAGATGGCCAAGGCGGTTGAGATGAAAGTGATGGAAGGGGATGGGGTCAGGCTCAACCCGGAAGATGCGGTCAGCCGCGAACAGGCATTTGCTGTTTTAGCCAGAGCGTTCCATATTGCCAACGGCAGCAAAGCAGATTACGCCGGTTTCCTCGATGCTGCTTTCGTCAGCAGCTGGTTTGAAGCCGAAATGGGCGGTATGGTCAAGGCCGGCTATGTCTGCGGCAGCGACAATAGATTAATGCCGCTCAGTCCCATATCACGGGCTGAGTTTGCGCAGGTCATGCATAACCTGGTTCAGACCTATGTGGTTACTCCGGCTACTTATACCGATGATTACGCAGGCAATGTGCTGGTCAGAGTATCCGATGCCCGCTTCGAGGGTGTGACTTTCAACGGCAATCTGATTGCCGGCGACGGCATTGATACCGGTAATATTTACCTGAAGGACTGCACCGTTAAAGGCGAAGTCATTATCCGCGGCGGCGGCATGAATTCCGTTGTGATCATGGGCGGTAATTATCCGAATGGTATTACCATTGCAGCCACACCGTCCGGAGGAACCCGTATCTTTACCACGGATGCCGGCGGTCTGGAAGTTGCGATTGCCGAAACTGCTGCCAATGAGACCGTGAAAATCGAAGGCAGTATCGCCAAAGTAATCGTCGATGCCGAAAATGCCAATTTGGAAATTGCTGACAATACGGTGGTTGCTTCCCTGGTTGTCAACAGCAACAATACGACAGTCACCAGTAGCGGCAGCGGCGCCATTACGGATGTTCAGGTCAATGTTCCCGCCCAAAGCAGTCCCGCCGATGCGGTCATTACCCTGAATGCCAACATGACGAATGTCACGGTCAATACCGAGACGAATGTCACGATGACCAACGCTACTGTCACAACGCTCACCGTCGCTCCGACAGCGGCTGCCACAACAGTGAATGTCGGTGCCGATGCAACCGTGACAACAATTAAAGTCAACGCAGAACAGACGACCGTTCTGGCTGCTGAAGGCGCCGCAATTACTACAGTCAATGTTACAGCCGATAATGTGACCGTAACGGCGCCGGGCACAGCGGTCTCCGTTGTAGTCGCTGCATCGGTCACCGGTTCGGAGGTCAACGGCACTGCCGTAGCGGCCAACACGACAACGACCGTGACCGAAACAGGAACTGCCACCACAACCCCGACCACACCGCCGGTGGTAACACCGCCTGTGGAAGAAGAGACACCGGCTGCAACAATCACTGCATTCTCCGTGACAATGTCGGATAATTCTGTTGTTGATGCAACCATAGCAGGCAATGTTATTAATTTAGATTTGTCCGCTGTGGTGCCTTCTTACCATTTTGTTTCTGCAACTGTTTCGACCTCTTATGCCAACACGATGGCCGGCGAGGGCTTAACTATCAAAAAGACAACCATTACAAATCAAGGTGTTGTATTGACAGTAGGCAGCTTAGCTGATTTGTATAAGAAATACAACTTTACCGGCACTGTTTCAGGTTCCGGCACCAGCACTACAATGACACTTCATGTGATTATGCCTGATGTTACGGGTGTCTCCGCCGAGCTTAGCATAACAAAAGACGGATTAAAGACCTTAATGCAAGGTTTACTCTTACCAGCAGACTACAGCACATTAGTTGCCTATTATAAAAACACGGTATCGCAGTAATTTTGCTTTCGGCTTTCTCACAGCTGATATCGCTATCCAGATAGCGATTTTGAGCGGGGCGGTTCTGCACCGCCCCGCTCATAGTTTTTTCATAACATAAAATCGATAAAGCTTTTCCGGAAAGGAGGCAGTCCGATGAAACGTTTTTGGGTCGTCTTAATTTGTGTCGTCAGTTTGGTTATCACGATTGGTTTAGTCAGTACTTATTGGATGGGCGATTATCTCTTCCGCAATATGCTGCGGCTCGATAGTTCAGAAGTATTCTCTTCGCAGGAAAATCCGGTTTTACCGCCGGCAACGGAGAAAACAAGAGAAACAACAACGGCGGAACAGCCTGTGCCGCCGGCTGCCTCTGCCGTGCCGCCAGCCTCTCCGGAGATTTCTCTGCCGGCAAAGCCGCAACCGCCGCTCAATGCGGAACCGATTACAGCCTCGCCGCAAACGCAGCCGGGCTCGCCGTCTTCTGACCCGATAACGGCAGCACCTCCCGTCACCGATCCCCCGCGGGCAGCCGGGCAGCCAACTGTGACGCAGCCGCAATTGACGGAAGAGGAAATCATGGCTTCGGTGGAAAGCGGCGACAAATTTTCCGTTGCCATGCTGGTCCTTTCGAACTTAACTTCAGCGGATCTTTCCACACTGTTTGAGATGGTCAATGACGGTGTGCTGACAGCGCCAGAGAAAGAAGCTGCGAAAGCGATCTGCTACAGCCGGTTCAGCGGTGAAGATTTGCAGAAAGTAAAAGCGTATTATGAAAAATATAAAGGAAATTTAACGATGATCACGAAATAACGGGGCAGAGGTTACAGATTACCCTGTGTTCTGTTTTACACATACAATTAGGTATCTGTTTCACGTTGTACTTGGCGGTCAATACAACAAGCCCGGTTTTAATACCGCAGTACGGCCGGCTGCCGGCGAGACGGCAGGAACAAACTATGACCGGTCTGAAAGCCAATGCGGAATCGGGAAACAAGACCGACTGCCGCATCCAGTTAGGTTCAACCGTGGCAGTCAGCAATTGAACAGGGCAAGCAGGAAGTTTGCTCAAACGTGGAGAATTTGATCACAGCAAGCGGTGTTCCGAAGCGATCACCGATTTGCCTGTGACAGCTGTCCTTTTTCCAATTTCGCACCTCAGCCGGAGATCATGCCTGAATTGAGCGCGATTGGGCCGCTGAGCGGAACTCTGTGGGGTTTGAGTTCACGCCATAGGCAAGCAGGAGCGTGTCATGCCGTGTGAAAGATATCATCTCTTAAAAAATCAGCGAATTTCAACCGATACTGAAAAAATGCGGCGAGGCGATGCATTGCTGCAGCCGGGGAAATTGAGAATCAGCAAGGTATTGATGCGATAAAAGCAGACGGTCTTTTGGACGGAACGGTTTCTGCCAAACATCTGAGGTCAGTAAAAAATACAGCGGAAAGCCATGCACTAAGAACACAGCACTTTTTTCCCTAATGCTGAACAGCTGAAGTGTGCATGAGGTGGGGGATAATATGGAACTTGATTTGAGAAAATTGATTGCAATCCTGTTGGAAAAATGGTGGATCGTTCTTTTGAGTGTAATCGTAGGCGCTTCTGTTGCCTTCGCTGTTTTTCGGTTTTGGGTGGATCCGGTTTATACTACCTCAACCACCCTCTATGTTTATAATTCGGAGAACCGAACGACGGGTGCACTGACGACCGGCGATTTAACGGTGGCGCGCAATATGGTCAGCACTTATGTGGTTCTATTGAAAAGTGATTCTGTGCTCAGCGAAGTAGCCAGACAAACCAATTTAGGATATAGCGCCGCTCAAATCAAAGCCATGATCAGCGCATCTTCCGAAAACAATACGGAAGTCATCAAGGTCATGGTTGAAAACACAAATCCCGAACATGCGCAAATCATCGCCAACACGCTCCTGGCGGTCGGCGCCGAAAAAATTGTCAAAGTCATGAAAGCCGGTTCGGTCGAGGTGATTGATGAAGCAAAACTGCCGACCATACCTTCCGGTCCCAATGTTATGCTCAACACGATCATCGGCGCTCTCCTGGGTCTGATGATTTCGGTGATGGGGATTCTGCTGCTTGAAATGTTTGATACCACCATCAAATCCGAAGAGGATATTAAAGAGATGTTCGATATCCCCGTGGTTGGTGTCATCCCTACCATCCCGGCCAACACGTCAGGGAAAAAGGGAGGCAGTCAGAAACATGAATAGCAAGAAAAGTCAAAGACAGGATCTGGTTTTATCGGCGCAGACTCCGTTTGCGGTGGTTGAAGCGTACAAGGCAGCCCGGACGAATTTTATGTTTATGCTAAGCGGCAGCGGCAAAAAAGAAATGATTTTCACCAGCGCTATTGCCGCAGAGGGAAAGACAACGACCTGTATCAATTTAGCGATTACCTTTGCGCAGACCGGTTCCCGGGTCTTGATCGTGGATGCGGATATGCGGAAACCCAGAGTTCACCGTTTGCTGAAGGTACCGGCTTCACCGGGCTTGAGTGATCGCTTGGGTAATTTAACGCAGTCGGAGTGTATTTATAGCACTGCCTATGAGAATGTTTTTGTCCTGCCGGCCGGAACACTGCCGCCGAATTCGGCGGAATTGCTGGCTTCCGAGGCGATGATGCGCCTGCTGACTGAATTTAACGAGAGGTTTGATTACATCTTTCTTGATACGCCGCCGGTCGACGTGGTGACCGATGCGGCGGTACTGGCCAGCCGCTGTCATGGCTTGGTATTAGTCGCACGGGAGGGTTTCAGCAGCAAAGAAGTCTTGCAGTCGGCGGTAAGCGCTCTGGAGCAAGCCGGTGTGAATATTTTGGGTATCGTTTTAAATGATGTGGATGTCGGCAAATATGCGAACCGTTATCGCTATAACAGCAAATATGGCCGTTACAGTTACAAATATGGTTATAAATACGGTCATAAATCGGCCTATGAGGAAGAAAATGAATCGCGTTGATTTCCATGCGCATTTGCTTCCCGGTGTGGATCACGGCAGCAAGGACTTGGCTACGTCGCTGAAGCAACTGCAGGCTGCCAAAAAGGCAGGTGTGGGTACCGTGGTAACCACACCTCATTTTTATGCCTGGCAGCAGGATTTGGCAACCTTTTTGCCGCTCAGAGAAAACGCCCTGCAATTGCTGCAAGGCTATGCCGCCGAGCAGAACATAGAATTGATCTCCGCCGCGGAAGTGACACTTTGCATGGAATTGCCCAACCTGCCGGCTTTGGAGCAGCTGTGTATCGGCAGTACGAATTATATCCTGATTGAAATGCCGCCGGAGAGTTGGGGAACCTGGGCCTATGATGCC
>JAJFTT010000031.1 GCA_021372785.1 Negativicutes bacterium
CGACTTGCATGTATGAGGCACGCCGCCAGCGTTCGTCCTGAGCCAGGATCAAACTCTCCAATATTTTTTATTGCAGAGCTAATCTAGCTCTTTTTTGCGAAATTTTCGTCTTGCGACTACTGGCTTCTTTTTTGCATATCCTGCGATATGACTTTTTGTAACCCCTTCGATTCCCTGTCACGCACATGACATGTCCTCTTCGGTCACTCGTTTTTGAATTGACCGGTTCTTCTTTTCTTCGTCTTTTTTCTTTCGCTGTTTAGTTCTCAAGGATCTGTTTTTTGCTCTTATCAGACTTCCGATTTACGTTTGTCTCAAGAGTGCTTTTTAATAATACCTGTTTTCGAGCCTTTTGTCAAGCATGTTTTTCTATTTATTTTGTGGGATCTTGCTTGCCCGGTAAACCTACAGGAGTCGGCGATCACATTTTTCGTAAACCCTCAAAAATCAGGACAGTAAATAATAAATTCACAGCTTCAATTCCGGAAAATGTTGGTCATCCACGAGTTCACGATATTTTTTCACGATATTCTGCAGATCCAACCACACATCTTTCTTTAAATTCTCATTGCGCAGCAGCGCGGCCGGATGATAAGTGGCAATCAGCCAGGTCCCCTGCTTCTCAATCCATTGACCTCTGCTCCTGGTGATACCTGCCTTTGGATCTAGCAATGCATGCAAAGCGACCGCACCCAATAGGACAACGATTTTGGGGCGGATGCGTTTGAACTGCTCTCTTAGAATAGGTAAGCAAAGCTGATACTCTTCCGGTAAAGGATTGCGATTCTGCGGCGGACGGCATTTTACAACATTGGTGATATAAACATTCTCCCTCCGTGAAAAGCCACCGGATGCCAGGATACGATCGAGCAACTGCCCGGCCTTACCGACAAAGGGCTCGCCGAGCCGATCTTCCTCGGCTCCCGGGCCTTCGCCGATCCACATGATTTTAGCGTTGCTATTGCCAACTCCGAAAACAACCTGCTGACATCCGGCCCGTAGAGGACAATTGCTGCAAGTCAGTACAATTTTCTCCACGGCTCTCAGATCACCGGCTTGTTTGATCTGATTGTAGAAAACGTTTTCTCCCATTGTTCAACCTCACGAAATAGAATTTCCCAGCCTATGGCTAAGATTTAAGGGACTACTTGCCGGTGTCGTTTCTGTAAAGACAAGCAGCCTCCCTTACTGCAGCACGCTGCAGAAAATTTCGGTCAAATGCTCCGCCGCTTGCTTTACTTTCTCACAAATCGTAAAACCCTGTTCTGTCGTTTGCGGCTGAATCCCAATACAGACAATTTCGCAGTCAATCTCCAACGCAAGATATTGAAACATAATCGGCAATGGCAGCATGTGCGTCGAGAACGTCATGCCTTCAATTTCTTCCGGGTCAATGAAACGGATTTCACCAACGGGAAGGCCAAGCTGTGCGGCATCAATCACCAGCAGCAAATCCGGAGTGAACTCCTTGATCACTCCGGTAAAGTTCTCCGGCGCTGTTGACCCGGCGATCATTAAAAATCGATCACTTTTGATCCGATTGGTTAGTTGTTCAATCAGATACATGCCGATTCCGTCATCCGAACGTAAGACAGAACCTATGCCGAGTATCGCTGTTTTCTGACTCATCGAGAGTTTTTCCTGCAGAACTCTACTTAATTCTTTCATAGCGTAACCGTTAAATCCTCTTTTTTACTCGAAGCGAAATCCACATTCTGCGAATAGGTCAGACTATCCTTGGGACAGGTATCGACGCATTGACAGCAAAAGATACAGCGCCCCAAATCGAGGATCGCTTTCATTTTTTTCTCCTCTTTGCTGCCTTCATTGATGATTTTGATTGCGTCTGTCGGACAGTCGCGCATGCACATCCCACAATTGATGCAGAGCGGAGCGTTATAATTGATGCGGCCGCGGAAATTCCGCTCGAGCTGCGGCGCCCCTTTGCCGGCATAAGCGATTGTTGCGGGCTTATGAAACAAATTCACCAAAGCCTCCAGCGTAATCACGCCGGGTCTCATTTTTGCCATTTAAAATCCATTCCTTTCGCAGTACTCAAGGCACAAATAGAGATGAAAAGGATGCAAACGGTTCCTTTTCACGCTACAATACCCCCCGAATCAAAAAATTGAATACCACCTGCAGCAGCGCGACAGGGGTGAGATATTTCCAACAGAACCGCACGATTTCACTGATCACGAGTCTTGCCATTGTCGCTCGCATTAAGGTTAATAAGAAAAGCCCGAACAGAGTCTTAATAAAATACAAGATGAGATCGAGCCAGAAGATGCCGGTCATAAACGGCAGATAAACAGCGGCGAAAAGAGACAAAATCAACACCAATTCACAGTTTGAAGCCAGTCTGAAGAAAGCCAGCAAACGACCGCCGTATTCCACCAATGCACCGGATACAATTTCGGTCTCCGCCTCCGGAGAGTCAAAAGGAGCGCGTTCCATTTTGCATTGGAAAGCGATCAGTGCTGTCAGCATACAGGGGATATTGATCAAAGCATAGAGCGGATGAGCAGCGTAGTAAGCAGCAATACCGCTGACCGACCAGCTGCCTGCCAACAGAGTGGGAGCCAATAAAGAAATGAAGAGGGGTACTTCATAAACAAACATCTGCGTCAAAATGCGCGTTGCACCCAGCGTGGCAAAAACACCGCGGGAATACCAACCGGCAAGAAACATGGCAAGGGTCGGCATCGCCAGAAAGTAAAGTACAATGATCAGATCGCCGCTGAAAGAAAACACGGCAGGCCTGCCGAGCACCGGCACATATAAAAAAGCGGAGGCAACGGCAGCAAGCGACACAATCGGCATGCTGCGGAACATACTTTCATTCGCGTCAGCCGGAATGATCGTTTTCTTACCGATCAATTTCAAAAAATCAGCAAGCGGCTGGTACCAAGGCGGACCAATTCGATTCTGCATCCGGGCATAGAGCTTGCGGTCGGCAAATTCCAAGCAGAAACCATAAACAGACATGAACAAAATTCCCGGCAGAATCAATACTTTGCCAAGGGCAGCTAGAAATTGAATCATAGATGCTGTTCCACCCCTCTAAAGCTTCAGTGTTGAACAGTCAACACCCTGCTTCTTATACCAATCGATACTGTATTGGCGCAAACCTCGCCAATCTGTCAGTTTTGTCTTGTTTTCCGAATGGATAATGATAGCCCGATCCGTACAGGAGTAGCAAGGGTCAATGGCCGCGATGGTAATCGGTACGTCGGCTAAATTACCGCCTTCCAACATATGCCGCATGCCATGCCAATTCGCCTGCGAAGGGGCCCGGACACGGACTCTGTCCGGCATATCGCTGCCATTGGAGCGGACATAGTGAATTACCTCTCCGCGCGGGGCTTCTAAACGAATTAATGCTTCGCCTGCCGCTACTCTGCGCGGTGCTCTCACTGTGATGGGGCCATCCGGCAGGTTTTTAATACAGAGCCGAATAATCCGCAAGCTTTCCTGCATTTCTAAAATACGGACAACCGTTCTGCCATAGACATCAGCTCCCTGATCGGTAGCCACCTTGAGAGGAAAATCTTTATAAGCGCCAAACGGTTCAATCACACGCATATCTTCCGCAATTCCGGCTGCTCTTGCAACCGGGCCAACCGCACCGAAGCGGATGGCGTCTTCATAGGACAACTTACCTACGCCAACGAGCCGCGCGGCTAAGGTGGATTCGCTCAGGGCGAGATGTAAATAACTCTTGATCTCCTCTTCCAAGACCTCAACCGTGCTGAGAATTTCGCCGTTAATGACTTCATCAAAGTCGCGGCGGACACCGCCAAAGGTATTGACACCGTAATTGACGCGATTGCCGCCCACGGTTGCCAACAAGTTCAGAACTTTTTCTCTGTTTCTCCAGGTATACATAAACATGGTATCAAAGCCGATTTCATGAAAAGCGATACCGAGCCATAACAAATGGCTGTGCAACCGTTCCAATTCAGCAACAACCACACGAATATACTCGGCCCGTTTCGGTACGCTGATGCCGCTCAGTTCTTCAATTGCCATGCAGAAGGCAGTGCTGTGGATGTGGGAACAAATCCCGCACACCCGTTCGATAATATAGAGATCGCGAATATAATTCCTGCTTTCACAGGCTTTTTCCAGTCCGCGATGGTTATAGCCGATGCCGATGATGGCATTGGTTACTTTTTCTCCTTCCAGGGTGATCGTAAAGGTTGCCGGTTCTTCCAGAGAAGGATGCTGAGGTCCAATCGGAACCACTATTTGATTTTTTTCGATCATTTCTGTTCCTCCTTTTCCAGCGGCGGTTCATAAGTCATCGTGTTTCGATTAAAGTAGTCCGGATTCCATTCTTTGCGCATCGGGTAGTTGCCTGCCGGCCAGCCATCGGCCAGCGGATAAGAAATCCCCTCTGGCAGACCTTCCACGATCACGCCAAATAAGCTGATCAATTCGCGTTCATGCATCATCAGACAAGGATATAAATCAGATAAAGTAGTCACCACAGGATTTGTTTTGGCAACACTTTCCCGCAGAGCCAGCAAGATATACTCTGAATTTGACAAAATATAGAGAAGACCCAAATTTTCACCGTCATCCGTACCTACCACATGGTGACCACGATGAAAGTCCAATTCATCATGCGCGAAAGCAATCACCTGCATAAATTCAGCTCGGCTCAAAGCTTCCGAAAAAATCCGTTTTGTTCTTTTAGCGGCGATGCGTCCCTGTAAAAAGGGAAATTTCTCGCAAAGAATCCGGACAATTTTCTCTTCATTTTCCATCCTGCTCGCCTCCTAAATCGTTCGGTTTGACCGGGGCCTTCTGATCATCGGCGCTGCCCTGCAGTAATTTATCAACTGCATTCAGAATGGTTTCCGGACGCACGGAACATCCCGGCAGATACATGTCAACCGGAATGACGCTGTCTACACCCCCGATAACACTATAGCAGCCGTCAAAAATGCCGCCGGTGCAAGCACAGGTCCCAATTGCAATCACAAATTTTGGTTCCGACATCTGATCATAAATCTGAATCAGGCGTTCCTTGGTCTGCAGGGTGACAGCTCCGGTACACACTAAGACATCTGCGTGACGCGGACTGCCTTGCTTGGTAATTCCGATGCGTTCCAAATCATATCTCGGTGTCAGGGCATCGATTGTTTCAATATCGCAGCCATTGCAGGCCCCTGCATTGAAATGAATGATCCAGGGGGATTTCCCTGTCCCCCACTGGATTGCTTTTTGCAGTATATTCAAATTTTTTCACCTCTGAAAGACCATCAAAATCGTTAACATGCCGGTTACGATGTAAACGATTGGCAGCAGAGTGGCTTCGGCGGGAGCCGTTGCCACAACAAGAATCAAGACATGAACTACCGTGAAGACAAAGGCGTATTGGAAAAACTGACTGTAATCCGGATTGACATAGTTTTCAATGTCCCGCTGGCCGCAGGCATAAGCATCCAGGGCGCGTTCATCGAGCGGTGATTTATTGGCATAATGGGATAACCATCGCGAAGACAAGCTGAGCAGGACGAAAAAGAAAACGAAGAGAGCCGGCGGCGAAAATAAGATTGCTTCCATATTCATTTTTACCCTTTCAATTGCGTTAAGTTACGGATATCCATGTTGCCGTACTTATGATATAAACCGATCGTCACCCCAGCCAAAACCACCGCCACCACCACTTCCAGAACAATGGCTGTAATCACATACGCTTGGGCCAATCCCATGTGTCCGTTCATATATCCGGCGCAAATCAAAAACATCGTTCCCGCCTTCATGGCGATTTCAATGCCGATAATGATTTTCAGCATATGATAGGAGCGGATCAAACAATAGCAGCCGGTCAGGATCATTAAAAAACCGACAATCAACATCACTGTTTCAATTGTCATTTTGCTTCCTCCTTCAGTAAGACGACGACGGCAATCCCACCGATCAGGATTGCAGTGATTTGTCCGAGGATGTCGGCACTGCGCGTATTCCAGAATACACTCTGAAAATCCTCCATCGTGTTTTGGGCGAGCACGGTCAGGTTGATATCTTTTGTTATGGCCACCGCGACTACAGTAAATCCGCCAAAAAGCAGAACATACGGCAAATAAGCCATCCGCTTTTTATCATCATAAAGTTTTTGCACATCTTCTTTTTTCATATTGGACAAGCTGATTGCACTGATAAAAATGACAGTAATCAACCCGGAACAAACTGAAACTTCAAAAACTGCCGCCCAGGTTGCTCCCAAAAGGAACATCACAACAGCAAGTGCAGCGCTTGCCGCAGCAAGATAGATTGCCGATTTTAAAATACTGCGGGACTTTACCGCCATAAAACAGCAGCTGAGAAGAACAGCCAGGCTGATATAAATAATTGTATCCATACGTTACCTCCTATCTGCATACGCTGAGCGCAGTTATACCAAGTTGAGAGATTGTAAATATAACAGGATCAACGGAAATAGGATCCCAGCCAGCACCGTGATCGCTGTCAGTAAAATCTCCGCAAATTTGATGCTGCCGTCAATCTCACTGACAGAAGCAAGTGCTGCCGGGGTTTTGCCAAAGAATACTTTTTTCTGTAAGCGGAGAAAATAAGCTGCGGTCAGAATACTGACGCACAAGGCGAAACCTCCTAAGATTCTGTGATCGGTATTCCACAAAGCCATTATGATCAGAAATTTACTCCAAAATCCCAGAAAAGGCGGAATACCTGCCGTAGATAGGAAGGCAATAATGGAAGAAAACGCTGTCACCGGCATGCGGTTCTGCAAACCGCCCATTTCGTTAATATTCAGGGTACCGGTCTGTTCATGCAAAGCAGCGGCATTGGCAAAGAGAGTCGATTTAAAAGTGGCGTGACTGAAGACATGCGCCACAGCAGCGATCAGTCCCAGCGTACTGCCTGTGCTGAGACCAAGCAGAATATATCCCATTTGGCTCACACTGGAATAGGCGACGATCCGCTTAAAATGATCCTGCCGCAAAGCCAGCAGCGCTCCTGTTACAATGGACAACATACCCAAAACAGCCAAAGAAACCTGAATTGCGCGCACACCGGCAAACAGCTGGGTCAAAACAACAAAGCTGTAAATTCCCGCTACCTTGATCACAATACCGCTCAGCAGCACCGATACCGCGGTATCGGCACTCTGATGCGCATCCGGCAGCCAACTGTGAAAAGGCACGGCACCTGTCTTGATGGCAAATCCGGCGATCAGCAGAATCAGCGCAAAATACAGCATGATGTTGAGAGGATGCGGCGCAGTTTTCAAGAGACCGCTGCTGATCACATCATAAGACAAGCTGCCTGTCTGCATGAAAATAAAAGAAAGCGCAGTTAAAATAAAAATAGTTGCCAGCGCAGAGATCACCAGATATTTAATCGATCCTTCCAAGTCTGTTCTGGAACGGAACAAAGCGATCATCACGAAGCTGGATATACCCACGACATCCAGGAAAACATAGAGCGAAAATAAATCACTGACCAGCAGCATGCCATTCATGCCAATCATCAAAGTCATCAGAAGATTAACATAGGAACTCTGATTGGCGTCAACAGTTCGTTTCGCAATCAGCACAGAGATAAAAGTAACTAAACCGACGCAAAAAAGAAAAACCAAAGCAACCGCGGTCAGATTAAACGCTCCCGCTTGCTGACGGTTTGCTTTACCCAAAACGGAAAAAGCATAGGCGCTAAAATGGTTCTCCGACATCAGGTAAAAAGCAGCTGCCACCGCAAGCATCTGAAGGACGGTAACCATACCAGCTAAAAGATGAAACTGTTTCTCGATCCATTTCTTTGGCAAAATGTTATTCAAAATGATCGCGGCAAGCGGAACATAAATAAAGCTATCCGCGATATAATCCAGATAATTCATAATACCCTCCCCATAGCCAAATCAGTCAGGCGGATTGCCAGCGATTTCATGATGGCAGCGTGATTAAGAACAACAGTGTAATCAAAGCAAGCCCAACAATTGCCAAAGCCAGATAACGGGGCAGGCTGCCATTGTCGAAACGATGGAGAGCCGTTCCGACTGCCGTAACCAAACCGGGAACCCCAATATCATATACCCAACTCACACCGTATTCTATTTTGAGACAAACAAAGGAAAACCCGCCGGTGATTGCCAGCAGCCAACGATACGGATCGAAAATTCCCTTTTCCGCCCAGTAGTAGATTTGTTTCAATCCTGCCGCATTATGGATATGATCGGCCGCGGTCAAGGCGCTGCCCGTCCGCTTCGCTCCGTAGATATGGTCCGCTGTTGCCAGGCATAAGACAGCCACTGAGATCGCAACCAGCACAGCGGAATGAGGCCAGCCGGAAAAAGATTCCTCATAACCTAAGACAGGTCCTAACAGACGGTCGAGCGGCAGAGAATTTCCCAAGCCGAAGAGCAGACAAAGGGCAGCCAGAATAACGATTGGAATTAACATACCCAGCTTCGTTTCTTTGATATCCTTTTTGCCTTTTGGCAGCTGCAGCTTGCCAAAGAATAAAGAGCGTCCGATCTTCAAAAAAGACAGAGCCGTCATCAAAGCACCCAACAGTGCTCCCAGGTAGAAAACAGGATGGATCTCCAAAGCCGCATCAAAAATCAATTCTTTCGAGAAGAAACCATTAAATCCGGGAAATCCCGCTATGGAGAAGGCAAAAATCAAAAAGCAAAGTGCGGTAATCGGCATTTTTTTGCGTAATCCGCTCAACTGATGTAAATCAATCGTGCCGGCATTCCGTTCAATACTGCCTGAAATCATAAACAAGCCGGTTTTATAGAGCGCGTTATTGACCAAATGGAATAAACCGCCAATGATACCAACCGGCAGACCCGATCCAATCCCCAAAACCATATAACCGAGCTGGCTGATGGCGTGATAGGATAAGAGACGTTTCATATCTTTCTGAATCAAGGCCATGGCGACGGCGAAAACAATTGTGGCAGTCCCTACGCTCATCATGAGGATACTCATCAGACCACCGGGCACGAAAGCATAAACACCCAAGACAATTCTGGCAGCCAAATAGATGCCCAGTATCTTTTCTAAAGACGCCGGGAAGGCAACCATGAAAACGGTCGGCGCGTCATCGGAGGCGTTTGGTATCCAGCTGTGAAACGGCATGCTGCCTGCTTTGCCGATGGCACCGAACATCAGGCAGAGAAACCCTACGATTCCGATCCCCTGGATCGGCAGCTTGCTGATTTGGCTGAGATTAGCTGTTCCTGCCAGATAAGTGGTGAGAATGATACCAAACATCAGCAATAGATCTGCCGAACCGGAAATCGTCAGCGCCTTGACTGCCGCAGCGGGATGTTCCTGATTGTTGATCAAGAGAATTCCGAACAAGGTGCAGAGAAGTCCTTCCCAGAAAAACAATAGAATACCGAGGTGATCGGCGAGCATTGCTCCGTTGATCAGGGCAAGACTGAGATAAAGATAGAAGAGATAAAGGCCCTGATAAGACACACGGCTGAGATTGGCTACCGTATAGAGGGCAATCAGACAGAACATGGCTGCCGTAAAAGTCAGGAAAAAGGTGGAAAAGGCATAGGAACGCAGAGAAAATTCAAAGCCGAACGCCGTAAACGGCAGTTTCGCAGAAAATTCAGCGGAAGTATATAAGCTAAACGAAAAAACCAGATTAGCGATCGCTGCCGCCGCCGCGGTAACTGCCTGCAGGACCGTTTGCTTGCGGAAAAGCCAGAGTAAACTGCCGCTGATGATCGGCAGCCCGACCATACAGAGCAGGAGATGATTGTTCACTTGAAGAAATTCAGCGATGACATGCAGCATTTATAGTCCACCCCCATAAGCAATCATTGCGAGCTGGGACGGCAGATAAATGAAGATACCCAGCAAAAGTGCCACAATTCCCAGTGTCATCACACTGGCAACCATGATCGGTGTCCCTTCTTTGACTTCCGGATTCGTCTGAGGTCCCAAAAATACTTTCACGAAAAGACGGATCAAATACATAACGGTCATCACGGCGCCTAAGATGAAGACTGCCCCGAGTCCGATTTGGTTGGCAGAAACGATTCCATCAATGACCAGGAATTTCGCAAAAAAACCGGAAAAAGGCGGAATTCCCATAACCGAGAAGGCACACAGCAGAAAAGCAACCGCAGTATATGGCATTGTTTTCGCCAAACCACCCATTTTACGGATGTCTTTGGTATGCATATTATGCTCTACAATACCGGCGCAAAGAAATAGCCCGCCCTTTGCCACGCTGTGCGCCAGGATATAGAGAAGTCCTCCAACGAAACCGATTTCATTCCCGCAGGAAAGCCCCAGCAAAATGAAAGCCAACTGACTGATGGTGGAATAAGCCACGACCCGTTTGATATCATTTTCCCGCAGCGCCACACCGGCGCTGATTAAGGCACTGATCGCGGCGATGATTGGCACAACCGTAAGAAAAATACTATCCACCCGGAAGGTGAGAACAAAGAAGCGGGCATAGGCATAAACACCTATCTTGACCAGCACCGCAGCATGTAAAAGCGAGGTTACCGGCGAAGGCGCCACACCGGCATCCGGCAGCCAGCTGTGCAAAGGAAAGGTAGCGGATTTGGATAAAATGCCAAACAGGATCAGGACGACGGTCCAGGCTGGAATGGCGACCCCTTTCATGGCAGTCAGTTCAAAAGTACCGGTCTGCCCATAAATGCCGATGAAACCAACCAACATGATCAAGGCGCCGAGCACTGTGACGATAAACGCTTTGTTGGCCCGCTGAACCGGAATTTCCTCGCGGTAAAATCCAATCAATCTCCAGCAGCATAAAGCGGAAATTTCCCAAAAGGTATAAATGGCGATCAGATTGGTCGAATAGACGAGTCCCATCATCGCTCCGATGAACAGACAGATCATCATATAATATTCATTCTGATTTTCGTATTCCTTAATATAGCCAAAGGAATAGAGAACAATAATAAAACTGACAAACGAGGCGGTCAAAGCCATAAAAACAGCAAGCGCATCCGCATAGAAACCAAAACTCAACCCAAGCGGCAGCGCAAGGCGGAATGAAAGCGGCTGGCCGGCAAAAACAGCCGGCAAAGCAGCGGCAGCGCAAAAAAATCCAACCGCCACAAAAGCCAAAGTCATACCGTTGCGCAGTTTATCCGACTGTCTGCCGAACAACGGCAGCAGCAACGCTCCCAGGAGCGGCACTAAAACGCCCGCTACTATAACCCATGCATTCATGATTTCGCAATCACCTTTCCATTTCAAGTTATCCGGCTGACAGGGTATGATCAGCAAATCCGGGGCAGCAATTCTCCCCGTGGCAGCAGAATTCTTCTGTGCGAGCCAAATTCCGTGACGGCAATGACTCTACCGCTGCCTTTGCGCACTTCACCGATCAGTACCGCATGTTTGCCATGCGCGTCCCTTTGCAGAGCGGCGATTACGTCTTTGACACAGCTTTGCGCCACCGCCAACAGCACAACGCCTTCGTTGGCAATAAACAGCGGATCAAGCCCTAAGATTTTGCAGGCTGCCCCAACATCCGGCCGCACCGGCAATTCAGGTTCATAGAGAAGAATATCGGTATCAGCCGTTACCCATTCACAGAGCGTGGCAGCCACGCCTCCGCGGGTGGGATCCCGCAGAGCATGAACCGAATTGCCGTTTGCTTGCAATACTCCCTGCACCATTTCGGCTAAAGGCGCCACATCGCTTTCAATCGCCGGCTGAAAGCCCAGATGATTGCGTTCGGCCATTACAGCCATTCCGTGGCAGGCCAGAAAACCGCTGGCGATAATGCAGTCCCCCACTGCGATTTTTTGCGGTGGAATGCTTCGTCCCACGGGAAAAACGCCGATTCCCGCCGTATTGATGAAGATTCGGTCCGCGCTGTTCTGCTCAACGACCTTGGTATCGCCGGTTACAATTTGTACTCCGGCTTCTTTGGCTGTATCGGCAATCGACTTCACAATTCGCTGCAGCAAGCTGATCTCTAAACCCGCTGCCAGGATCATCCCCACCGAGAGGAATTTGGGCAAAGCACCGCTGACCGCCAGATCATTCACCGTCCCGCTGACCGCCAGTCTGCCGATATCGCCGCCGGGAAAAAACAGCGGCCTGACGACATAACTGTCTGTTGTCATAGCAATCGTTTCACCAACACTTAAGACTGCCGAATCGGTCAGAGGATTCAAATAGGGGTTGGCATAGGCAGGCAAAAACAGCTGTTCGACCAATTCTCTGGATTTTACTCCGCCGGAACCGTGCGCCAGCGTAATCACTTCATCCATATTCTATTCCTCCCTGTAGCGGTAATAGGCCGCGCAAGCGCCTTCAGACGATACCATACATGGCCCAACCGGAGCATCCGGTGTACAATCCCTGCTAAAATGAACACAATTTGGCGGTATCGCTTTGCCGCGCAAGATCGCAGCGCACAGACAATCCTTTGGTTCCGTCGTTTCTGTTTTTTCTATGTTAAAGCGAGTTCGCGCTTCAAAGTCGCGGTAAGCCGGGCGAAATTGTAAGCCGCTTTGCGGCAGACTGCCCAGGCCGCGCCAGATGGCATCGCATGGCTCCATCACCCGATAGAGTAAATTCAGGGCGCTGCGGTTGCCGGCCGGCGTCACAAACTGAGGATACATGTTAACACAATCCAATTTCTGCTTATGCAGCAGATCCATGATCGCTAAAATCGCCGCCAAAATCTCATCGGCTGCAAATCCGGCAATGGCAGCGGGTAACTGTAATTTTTCCGGTACGAAAGCAAACGCCTCCGCCCCGATCATCGCCGCCACATGTCCGGGACAAAGCAAAGCATCAATACTGCTTTCATTCTGCAGCAAAGCGGTGATTGCCTGCGGCATTGTCTTATGCGAGTTCAAAATGCTGAGATTGCGCACCTTTGCTTGCGCGGCTTTTTCAACCAGCACCGCCGTATGCGGCGCGGTGGTTTCAAACCCGATGCCGAAATAAACCACTTGTTTCTCCGGATATTCCTGCGCGATTGTCAGCGCATCCAGCGGTGAGGTAACCAATCGGATGTCTCTGCCCTGTTCATACAGCGAATAGAGACTGACATCACCATTCGGCACCCGCATCATATCGCCAAAGCAAGTGAAAATCACCTCATCCAGGCTCGCCAAGGCGATAGCCGCAGCGATATCCGCCGACGAAGTAACACAAACCGGACAGCCTGGTCCGGAGACGAGCCGGATATTCGGCGGTAGAAGAGAAGGTATACCATATTGCCGGATACTGGAAGTATGAGTACCGCAGACTTCCATGATTGCCACCGGGCCGGTTTGATCAGCCAGTTTCCAGATCCCCTGCAGGATATTTGTAATATTGTAGTTCATCTGCTTAGAGCACGTCCAGCGTTGCTTTGACAAGTTTCTGCAGTTCTTCGCCTGCTTTTTTATCCAGGATCTGTATGACGAAACCGGCATGCACCAGCACGATGTCACCCAGTGCAGCCTTCTCCATCAAACTGAGATCGGCATGTTTTGAGACGCCACCGTAATCAACAGTGGCTTCCCCGTCTTGGATTTTTGTGATCAACCCGGGGATTGCAAGGCACATTTTCTTTCACCTCATTCGATAAGCAACCGCAGCCGCCTGGCCAAAAGCGATACCGCCGTCGTTGGTTGGTATTTTTTCATTGCTATAAACCGTAAACCCCTGTTCTTGCAGCGCGGTCATGGTCTGACTCAACAGGTATTCATTTTGGAATACACCACCGGATAAGACTACCTTCTGACTGCCGTTATTTTGACGCTGCAGAATTGCCGCCTGCACAATCAATTCGACAACCGCACGATGAAAACGCAGCGACAGGCCGCCGGCAGGGACAGCGTTTTGCCGGTCGGTAAGGACAGCGCGGAGCAGCGGCCGCCAATCAAACAACATACCCTCGTCAGTTTGTTCAATGACAAAGTGGTAACTGCCTGCGGCCGTTGTATCCATGCTTTGCTGCAGTTCGATTGCCGCCTGTCCTTCATAGGTGGTGACGGGGCAGATTCCGGCTAAAGCGGCCACCGCATCAAACAAACGTCCCATGGAAGAAGTCAGGGGAGAATTGATTTCCTTCTCTCCTGCTTGCAGTAATATTCTCGCTGTTTTTCTGTCTTCGGGGAACAAATCCAGTGCCGTATCGCGGTCACAGGCTTGCGCCGTGACCGCCAAAGCAACCCGCCAAGGTTCTCTAATGGCTGTCTCGCCCCCCAGCAGCCGAAACGGGAGCAGATGGCCTACCCGCCTGCTCGATCCGGTGTTGCCGAACAGCGCTTCCCCGCCCCAAATGCTGCCGTCGTCTCCTAAACCGGACCCATCAAAAATCAAGCCGAAGATTTGCTCTCCGTTCAGATCATGCTCGGCCAGTACCGAGGCAAAGTGAGCATGATGATGTTGAATCGGAATGATCTGAATCTCTTGTTCTGTTTTATTCGCCTTCTGAAACGCTTCGTTCAGTGATTTTTGATAATAAACAGCATAACGGCTGGAAAGATAATCCGGATGGTAATCACAGGCGATCACGGCAGGCAGCGCTTCAAAGATTTTCAAAAAAGCTGCGATCTCGTCCGTGTAAGATTTTTCGGTATCGGCGTCATCCAAATCGCCGATATGGCCGCTGAGAAAAGCATTTTCCCGTTTTGCTAAGCAAAAAGTATTTTTCTGCTGCGCTCCCAAGGCAAGAATGACCTGCCGGTTGCCTGGCAGGCAGAACGGTTCCGGCACAAATCCCCGCGCCCGCCGCAGCAGATGCAGCCGGTCGTTAACCACAATACAGACACTGTCATCCATACGGCGATGAATCCGGCGATTATGGGTCAGAACAGCGTCCGCTACCCGGGAAAATCCGGTGAAAGCTGCTTCGTCCTGAAAAACCATCGGCCGATCGGATAAATTTCCGCTCGTCATCACCAAAACCTCCTGATTCTGCAGTAAGAGGTAATGCAGCGGGGTGTAAGGCAACATCACGCCCAAACGACGATTGTTCTGACTTACATTGAAAGCGATTGGACAATTTGGCTTTTTTTGCAGAAGAACAATCGGTTTTTGAGTGGACGTCAGGGCTTTTTGTTCCGCTTGATTCAGCACGCAATATTTTTCTGCGGTGGCCAGATCCGGCATCATGACCGCAAACGGTTTGTCATAACGCAATTTCCTTTGGCGCAGTGCCTGGACAGCTGCTTCGTTGCGTGCGTCGCAAACCAAGTGATAGCCGCCGATTCCCTTAACGGCAACAATTTTACCGGCAGCAATTCTGCTCTGAAATAAATCATAAACATCCCCAGCAAGCGATTCCCCGTCTTCGTAAAAGCTCAAATGCGGACCGCAATCGGGACAGGCATTGGGTTGAGCATGAAAACGCCGATCGGCAGGGTCCTCATACTCTTTTTGACAGGGCTCACATTGCGTGAATTCTGCCATTGTTGTATTTTTTCGATCATAAGGTATATCCCGAATGATCGTAAAACGTGGTCCGCAATTCGTACAATTGGTAAAGGCATAATGATAGCGCCGGTTTCCTTTCTCGGTAATGTCCCGCATACAATCCGCACAGATCCCGATATCCGGTGAAATCATGGCATTTCGTGTCCCGGCAAGGCTAGCAAGAATCCGAAAACCGGGTTCTCCCCGCAGCGGCAGCTCTTTGACTGTAATTTTCTCAATCAGCGCCATTGACGGTGGATTTTCCTGCAATTCGGTTAAAAAGGCAGCACAAGCAGCCGGACTACCCTCGATTTCGAGGGAAACACCCTGAGATGTGTTCAAGACAAAGCCAGCCAGCGAAAAAGAATTTGCGATGCGGTAAACAAAAGGACGGAAACCCACGCCTTGCACAATACCCTGAATTTCCACAGCATATCTTACCATCGTTTGACCCTTTATTTAGCCTTTCCGGGCGGCAATTTTTTCTTCGAGATAGGAAATAACCTCATTTACAGCATAGATGCCGTTGAATTTACCAACTTCCAATATCTGCACTTTCGGATTGATCTGATGGATATAAGTTTTCATCGTATCGATATTGACATCCACATAGGGAGCAAGATCGGTTTTCGTGATCACCACGGCATCGGTATGCAGCATCGCCGGAGGATATTTCAATGGTTTATCCTCCCCTTCCGGTGTGCTTAAAATGACCAGACGAAGATCCTCACCTAAATCATACGAGATCGGGCAGACCAAATTTCCCACATTTTCGATGATCAACAAATCTATTGTGCGAAGATCCAGCTGCTCAATTTCATTTTGAATCATTCTGGCATCCAAATGACAGGCGCCGTTGGTATTGATCTGAACAGCCCCAACCCCGGTCTTGCGAATTCGCTCCGCATCATTTTGTGTCGCCAAATCGCCTTCGATCACGAAAATGCGCTGCTTTTTAGCCAGGGCAGGCAGGATATTTTCTAAAAGAGTCGTTTTACCGGAACCGGGTGAACCCATCATATCTAATACAAAGACCCGGTGTTTTTGAAAACCGCTGCGGTTCATTTGAGCAACCGCATCATTCAGCGCCTTCAAATTTTGCCCCATTTCAATTTCAACCATTTGTTTTACTCCTTATTATTGAAAACCGTTTTCATCCGCATATTTTTCACAGTCGAGGCTGATGATATAGATATCCTCGCCCTGCGTGATCTGATAATAAATACTGCGGCAGCTCGGACAGTGAAATGGAAAACCTGCTGGTTCATATTCCTGACCGCAGCCATCGCAGCGTACCTTGACCGGCAATTGAACCATTTCCAGCACAGCTCCCTGCAGCACACCGCTTTGCGTCCTTGCTTCGAAAGCAAATGCCAGCGCATCCGGCATGGCGTTCGCCAACGCCCCCACAGCTAGCTTGACCGTATTGACTTGCTTGACATTCTGTCCCTGCAGGGCTTTTTCTGCCAGGGACAATAAATCTTGCATTAAGGCTGTTTCGTGCATCACTACCTCCAATCAAAACACAGATTCAAAATCGCTTGCGCTATCATCACCATTTCGATCGATCCTATCCTTTTATTGCAGCCGCTGTACGGCGATTTTTGCCGATTTATATGCCGTTTTGCTCTGTTTTGAAAACTATCCCTCGATTCTCGAAAGTGAAGTATATCACTTGACAATACTCTGTCAAGTGTTTCACAGCACAATATCGGAACTCCCCGTACAGCAACAATTTAATACCAATTGTCTTCTGTCAAGGGAGTTGTGGCTTCCTTATGCATTTGAGAATTCTCGTTTGGAGGAGAGTATTTGAGCCTGTAAGACCAATCCTTCTCTGACTGACCGACACGCCAACCGGAATCAGCGGAGCGGTGCAGTTTCATAACTTTTGAAATCGCAGCGCCGATCCGTGATCCACGCCGGATAAAACCCCACCCGATAAGCCACTCTTTGCGAAGCGAGATTGCAGGCATCCACATCGTAGGTCGGTACAAAGCCGCGCTGCAGCATTTCCTGTGTCAAACCGCTGATCAGATAAGCCGCCAATCCCAAGCCCCGGTAGGTGGGCAATACGGTAATGCCCAGCTGCCTGATCTTATCCCATGGATCGCAAGCGCCTGCCATCGCCACAATCTGACCTTCTTGTTTTGCCAGTAAGGCCAAGACAGTTTGATAAGGGTGTTTCCGGTTATAAATCAAAGCGTTGTCAAAACCAGCAAATCCCAGCAGAGAAGGAATTTCATCCTGCTCAATCCATTCATAAGTAAAACCAGCCGGCGCTGTAATTGACTTTAACTTGAACAAATCGGGCAAATAGTGCAGATAATATCCCCTGATGATTGGCAGAGAGAAAATTGTATCTCTGTCCTTGCCTTGCATCAAGGCTTTGGCGATAGCCAGCCGTTCTGCGCTGGCCGATGCCACAATGGATTTGCCCATCGATAAAAGATCAAAGGAGCGTTCGCCGAGCGTCTGTCGCCTGCGGCCGGGGTTCTCTTTTGCTTCGACAAAACTCCGCTGTCTTGTTCGCCATTCAGATCATCCACTGTGCAATTAAGGTCAATTGCCAATTGGATCTGCAGCAAACGCAGCATTCCTTTTTGTGACATCATCAGGCTACATCCTTCCAAGGCAGTTACACCTTGCTTTATACTCAAAGGTTATACTGTCAATAGCTCTTAATAGTTATATTATACCACAGGATGAACTAGACTGGGTAGCCATTTTTTTATGCAAAAACGGCTCCCGACCAAGCGAGAGCCCGCTATTGCTAATCATTATTCCGTTGAATCCCAACAACCAGATTCATGCAGCCGGATTTCTTAATGTTGAAGACAAACTTGCCTTTCGTCAGAATCAAGGTGATTACTGTGCTGACAATGGTTGTTGCTAACAGGGAAATGAAAAAGGGCAGCCAGCTGATTGCCGCATCTTTTGCCAACGTGAACGCAATTAAAGCAGCCACTCCGCTACCAATCAAGCCACCGCAAACGGCAGTAACGATGCACTCAACAATAAACATCATTTGAATCTGATTTAGACTGAAGCCAACAATACGCAGCAATGCCAATTCTTTTCGGCGTGCCATGGTCAGTGCAACTGCATTGACCATGACGATTAACACCGCCACAAAAAGCATAACCGGTGTATAATAAGCCGCCATTTTTTCGAATCTGTCAAAATCGCCAATCAATTGCTGACCCAGATCATAAATCGTCATCACCTGCAAGGGCAGACTCAACTCATCGATTTTTACTTCCAGCATCCCTTTCACTTGATTCATCTCTTGCAGTGAACAGGTAATACCAATCCATGATACCAGCTTTTCTCCCCCAACTTGCTGCTGCAATCGTACTAAATCCGTCCAATGGACGGAATATAAAGATTGACTCATATCATCAATCCCTTTAACCCGGTAAGATTGATCAGCAAGCTGTGGAACAGACCAATCATACTGATCATTCACTCCGGCTATACTAGGGGTTATGATATTTCTATTCATTCCTACTAATGATCCATCCCAACCGGCGGCTCCTGTGGGATTTTCTGCTGTTTTACTGGTGGAATTGTTACGACCAGCCATTAAAATACTCACGAAATCTTCAGTTCTTACTATTGCTTCTCCATTTAAAATCCGTAAATAAGCCAGCGTTTCGGATGGATCATTCCTTCCGCCAAGATAAGCCCATTAAGCATCATTATTATATAAATGACGATAAGGAGCAATTAAGGTATAGATAAATTCACCGTCTACTGTTGCTTCATTTAGTGATTTTTCCCCTAAATTAACTCTAAATGGCTTGATATCCAACGCTTCGGCAATCAGCATTTGAGAATAGGTTTTGAATTGAGTTCGTTTATCCATAATCATAACCTGACCGCCTGCCATTAAAGAAAGTGGCTGCAGAGTAGCCCGCTGCAAAATACTCATCCCGGATAAGCCAAGACAGCTGACCAATACAGCTAAAGCCAATCCAAGAATCGCTAACATATACTTGTTTCGATTCCTCCGCAGAGAAACAATCGTCATCCAAAGCATCGTATTACCTCCTAGTATAATAATGTCATAGCCAATAAGACTGGCTATGCGGGTTGTAAACGCTTGATGGTTTCTGTAGACACCAGACTGATAGTAAGGTAAACTTTCATGGATAGGATAAAAATGTATTCCTCCTTGGGAAGCCGATTTTTTATCGGCCCATACCTACGAATAAGTCAATTAGTCCATTCAGTGAAGATTTACGATTAGGCTGGTTGGGAGCCGTCA
>JAJFTT010000032.1 GCA_021372785.1 Negativicutes bacterium
ATACGCTTTCCAGACATCGCATACAGGAGATAAACGGAACACGTATTATCTATCCCGCAACGAAGGAACAGCGGAATATTTATAAGGTGTTCAAGATAGAGGAACCGGTGTAGTTATAAATTTCAGTAGGGATTTTAGGTACTATATAATACGAGGGAGCTGCAGCAATTCGTTTTGCTGCAACTCCCTTTTTTGTGTACGATTCTTAAGATCCGATTATTCTGCTTTAAAACGCAGTTTGCCATCGCTGCAGCTGACCAATACTTTTTGTCCGTGCTGGATGCGGCCTTCCAGCAACTCTTCGCTTAAGGCATCTTCTATCTGATGCTGAATCGCTCTACGCAGCGGCCGGGCCCCAAAGAGCGGATCAAATCCCGCTTTGGCTAACAGCTTCTTAGCTTCCGGTTCCAATTCGATTTTAATATTGAATTCCTGCAAGCGTTTCGCTACATCTTTGAGCATGACATCAACAATGGCTTCGATCTCTGTCTCACTCAGTTGCCGGAAAACAATGGTGTCGTCCACCCGGTTGAGAAATTCCGGACGGAAAACGCGTTTCAGTTCCTGGTTCAGGCGTTCTTTCATGGCTTCATATTCGGTGTTTTCTACCTGAGAGGAAACGACAAAACCCAGGGAAGACTGTTTGCGGATGGTCTCGGCGCCGGCATTGGAGGTCATAATCACAATGGTATTGCGGAAATTAACCGTCCGGCCCAGAGAATCTGTCAGGATGCCGTCGTCCAACAATTGCAGCAAGACATTGAATACTTCCGGATGCGCTTTTTCAATTTCATCCAAAAGCACCACACTATAGGGGTGCTGCCTGACTTTTTCCGTCAGCTGACCGCCTTCTTCGTAACCAACATAACCGGGAGGCGCTCCGATCAGGCGGGACACATTATGGCGTTCCATATACTCCGACATATCGATGCGAATCAGGGCATCCTCGCTGCCAAACATGGCTTCGGCCAGGGCTTTTGCCAATTCCGTTTTACCAACACCGGTGGGACCCAGGAAGATAAAGGATCCGATCGGGCGTTTAGGATCTTTCAATCCCGCTCTGGCGCGCCGGATGGCTCTGGCGACAGCATTGACCGCTTCCTCCTGACCAATTACTCTCTTATGCAGTTCTTTTTCCAGATTCAGCAAGCGCTGACTGTCTTCTTGAGTCAGCCGCTCTACCGGCACATTCGTCCAGGAAGAGACAATATGAGCAATATCATCCGCTGTCACTTCCGGCCGCCCGCTGCTTTGCCGCTGTTTCCAATTTTGCCGAATGTTCTCCAGTTCAGTCCGCAGTTGTGCTTCCGCATCACGCAGCGCCGCCGCTTGTTCAAAAGCCTGGTTATTGATGGCTTCTTCTTTCTCGCTGCGCAATTTATTTAATTTCTCTTCTTTTTCTTTGACATCAGGCGGCGTAGTATAACTTTGCAGACGTACTCTCGAACCGGCTTCATCAATCAGGTCGATGGCTTTATCCGGCAGGAAGCGATCAGCAATATAGCGATCTGAAAGCCGGACCGCTGCTTCGATGGCTTCTTCTGTTATTATCACGCCATGATGCGCTTCGTAACGGTCACGCAAGCCTTTGAGAATTTCAATCGATTGTTCGATGGTAGGCGGTTCCACCATGATCGGTTGAAAACGGCGCTCTAAAGCGGCATCTTTTTCAATATAGCGGCGATATTCTTTCAAAGTGGTGGCGCCGATGGTTTGCAATTCGCCGCGAGCCAATGCCGGCTTCAGGATATTGGAAGCATCGACTGCTCCCTCTGCTCCGCCTGCCCCTACCAGGGTATGCAATTCGTCGATAAACAAAATCACTTGTTTGGATGTTTTTACTTCCTCCAGCAACTTTTGCATCCGTTCTTCAAATTCACCGCGGTACTTGGTGCCGGATACTAAATTTCCCATTTCCAGAGCAACCACTCTCTTATCGCGCAGCGTTTCCGGCACTTGTCCAGCTACGATCATGCTGGCCAATCCTTCCGCAATAGCTGTTTTACCCACGCCCGGTTCGCCGATCAGCACCGGATTGTTCTTGGTACGGCGGGATAAAATCTGGATCACCCGCTCAATCTCCTTATCGCGGCCAATGACCGGATCCAGTTTATTATCGGCAGCCAGCTTATTCAGGTCGCGCCCCATCTTATCCAATAACGGAGTCGCCGCTGCCTTTCTCTGTTTTTGATTGGCAGCGGATTTCTGATTTTCCGGCGGAACATAACCGCCGTCCAGCAAAGCCAAAATCGTTTGACGCAATTCCTCTAATGATACACCCTTATCGATCAGAATCCGGGCGCCGATGCCTTCGCCTTCCCGCGCCAAGGCCAAAAGCAGATGCTCCGTACCCACATAATTACTTTTCAGACTCACCGCCTCCTGAAAGGCGATCTCGATCAGCCGTTTCACCCGCGGAGACGGCTGAATGGGAAAGCCGGATTTCTCTTCGCCGGCCGGGCTATATTCCGGCAGGGCTTCTTCAATCACTTCGGCGGTAATTTGCATGCTTTGCAAAGCACTGGCTGCAATACTGTCTGCGCTTTTGGCCAAACCCCACAACACATGCTCGGTGCCAATTACGCTATGATTCATTTGTTCGGCTAAATTTTGTGCAGCCAATAGCGCTTGATTGGCGCGTTCGGTAAATTGTAGACTATACATGGC
Organism: Negativicutes bacterium; assembly: GCA_021372785.1. NCBI lineage: Bacteria > Bacillati > Bacillota > Negativicutes > Negativicutes bacterium. The sequence goes on from JAJFTT010000032.1 coordinate 2,668, forward strand.
TACTCCTCCTGTTTTTCTTCCTGTTTCATTCTTGTTTGTGCCAGCAGACGGCGCATCACTGCGGCGCGCTGAACATCCCGCTGGTCGGCTGTGAGCGCTGCTCCCGACACTTGATTCAGCCAGGCCGGTTGCAGCTGCACCATCAAGCTGTTCAATTCCTGATAGCTCAGATGCTCCAACAGATTCAGTTCCACACCCAGCCTTAAGTCAGACAACTTTTCAGCCGCTTCTTTGCCATTCAGCAGCCAGGCACTGCTCAAAATTCCCAAAGTACGGCCGATCCGGTCGCGCAGTTGCAGCGGAATTTGCGCAAAAAGCTGCAAACGGGTTTTGCGCTCTTCTTCCACCACTTGCTTGACAATCGCCTGTAAATTCGTCAGAATCTCTTCTTCGGATTGTCCCAGTGAAATTTGGTTGGAAATCTGAAAAATCTGACCGATTGCCTCGGTGCCTTCTCCATAAAATCCGCGCACGACCATCCCCAATTGATTGATACCGGTGATAAAGGAACCAATTTTTTTACTGATTACCAGTGCCGGCAGGTGCACCATTACCGAAGCGCGCAGACCGGTGCCAACATTGGTGGGACAAGCTGTGATATAGCCGAATTCCTTGCTGAAAGCAATCTCCAACTGTGCTTCCAGCAGATCGTCTATTTCGTTTGCCAGTTGCCAAGCTTGCTCCAACTGCAGACCGCTAAGCAATACCTGTAAACGAAGGTGATCTTCTTCATTGACCATAATACTGACCGCTTCATCCTGACGCAGGATCAGAGCGGTGGATTCTGGCTTTTCCGCCATGACGGGGCTCATCAGGTGCTTATCAATTAAAATCCTTTGTTGGTCGGGATTGAGATCCTGCAAACGGATCAGCTGCCAATTAGCTTTTGTCTTTTCACTGAGCAGCGGAAGCAGAGTCGTCAATTGAGCCAACAACTTGGCGGTGTCCTCCGCTGTCTGATGTCCGGGAAATGTAAACTGACTGAGATTGCGCGCCAATCGGATCCGGGTTGACAGAATGACATCCTGATCAGGACCATTCTGCATCCAGAAAGTTGCCGCCTGGGCGTAATGCTGCTCTACAGACATGGCTTATTCCTCCTTCTGCGCGGACTGAGACAATTGCTTGATCTCGTCGCGTAAGGTTGCGGCGCGTTCAAACGCTTCTTCGCTGATCGCCTGCTGCAGCTGCTGCTTCAATTCAGCCAAACGATACTGACGCTGCAAGCCTTGACCTGCCCGCAGCGGAATTTTACCTGTATGCTGATTGCTGCCGTGAATGCGTCGGAAGAGCGGCGGCAGATGCTCGCCGAAGGTAACATAGCATTGAGCGCAGCCGAAGCGCCCCTGACGTTTGAATTGATCAAAGGTCATACCGCAAAACGGGCAGGTCAGCGGATCGGCTTTTTCACCTTCTTCCGGTTTTGCTGAGGCAGTCTCCTGCATTAAACCGGAAAGTAAATGGTGCATAGAAAATTGAATGGGAAAAGCCAGATTGATACCAAACGCGCTATGCTTAGCAGCACAGGTTTCACAAAGATGAAGTTCGATTTTTTGTCCGTTGATCATTTGTGTTAAGTGAACATTAGCAGTTTTTTGTTGACATTCCTGACAAAGCATCATTCATTCCTCCTATTCATTCTCGGTAGTTAACAAGGCCAGAATCATATTGCGTAAAATGGCAGCCCTCACCTGATCGCGCAGCGGCAGCGGAATGGTCAGACTTGATTGACTCATGGCAGACTGCATAATTGCTTTTTCCCGTTCGGAAATAATCTCTTCATCGGCGAGACGGTCACAAATATGATAGGCGCTTCCCGAATCGATCATCGAGGGCAGCTGATTGAGCAGCTGCCGCGACCAATGGCTGTTTTGATCGGAATACTGTATACGGGTAATACTGACATGTCCGCCGCCGCCTCGTCTGCTTTCCACTAAGAATCCCCGTTCCGGTGTGAAGCGTGTTGTCAGTACATAATTGATTTGCGAGGGCACGCAAGAAAATTGCTCTGCCAGATTGCTGCGGACAATTTCCACAGTAGTGGAATCGGATTCCTCCACCAGGGCACGTAAGTATTGCTCAATAAGATCTGCAAGTGTCACAAGAATTCTCCCCTTTCAAAAGCAGTATACCGAAGCAGGAAACGGTTAAAATCCGGATTCCTTTTTGTTTCTGACTTTGACTATCTTTGACCTTTGACTCCAGTATAAACAATTTCAACCGGTTTGTCAAGAGCAGAAAACAAAAAACTGTATTAACAAAAGGATGGGGATCCTGTTGGTAAAACAGTTTTTATAGAACCTTTTGCTCAATGGAATGTTTCGTCTGAGTCGGCATCATCTTGCCAAAAGTCCAAGGGTTCCGGATTGCGCTTTTTCGTCTGGTTATACCAGTAACCGACCGCCGCGCCAAATAGGAAACCTCCCACATGAACCCAGTAAGCCACATTTTGCCCGGCACCGGCCATGACCTGACGTCCGCTGCTCACCTGCAGCAAAAACCAGATGCCCAGGTAAACAACTGCTGGAACATTGAAAGGGACCAAAAACAGCACAAAAAACGGAATGATCGTACGGATCTTCGCCCTGGGAAACATCATGAAATAAGCTCCCAAGACACCGGCAATGGCTCCGCTGGCTCCGATAACCGGCGTCATCGAAGCAGGTTCGGTAGCAATTTGCAGTAAATTGCCGATCAAACCGCTGCACAGATACATCAGCAAAAACCGCCAGCATCCCAGTTTATCTTCTACATTATCCCCGAAAATCCAGAGATATAAAACATTGCCTAACAAATGCCCCCAACCACCATGAATAAATTGTGCGGTAACCAGAGTAAGCCAAAACGGAATTCCGGCAAATGGCCAGTCGGAAGCTCCACTGAAATAAGCCGGCGTCATGCCGTAAACACGATCGAGCAAGATCAGATCGCGTGCACTTAAGGTAGTTGACCAAATAAAAATCAGGGTATTCACGGCAATTAAAATTAAAGTCATAACCGGCCAATGTTTGGCACGGATACTGTCCCGAACCGGAATCATCCACTCTCACCCCGCAATCCATTCCTAACCAATTCAGACAATTTGCAGAATCACATTCTTTAAATAATGGCTTTCAGGATAACCCAATTGCTGCGGATGATCCGCTCCCTGCGACCGCCATTCAACCAAACGCAGGCGGCAATGCGCGTCGACCGAAGCCTCGACCAACATCTCCTGAAACATCTCACTGCTCATATGGAAAGAACAGGAATTGGTCACCAAAAAGCCCCCCGGTTTCAGGAGTTTCATCGCCCTTAAATTGATTTCCTTGTAACCGCGATAGGCGCTTTTCAAACTGCTTTTGCTTTTGGCAAAGGCAGGAGGGTCGAGAATAATCACATCATAGAGGCGTTTCTCGTTGCTGTACTGCTTTAAGGCATCAAAAACATTCGCAACGGAGAAGTTGATTTTGTTTTCCACCCGATTCAATTTTGCATTCAGCCTCGCTTGCTCTACCGCGGCTTCGGAAATATCCAAAGCATCCACCGTCGCGGCGCCGTAGGCCGCCGCATGAATGGCAAACGCACCAGTATGACAAAAGCAATCCAGGACGATCGCATCTTTTACGAAAGGCGCCAAAGCGGCGCGGTTGGCACGCTGATCATAAAAATAACCTGTTTTCTGACCTTCCGCAATATCCACCATAAACTTCAGCTGATTTTCGGTGATCATGATTTGCGCCGGACCCGGCTCGCCGACCCATTTCTGATAGAGTTCGCAGCCTTCCAATAACCGGACGCGCGCATCATTGCGCAGAAAAATAAACTGCGGCTGAAACACCTGCTGCAAACCCTTGATCACCGCATCCAAGCGGACCTCGATGCCAAGCGTCAGACACTCCACCACCAAGGTAGTGCCAAAGCGGTCTACCACCAGCCCGGGCAGATCATCCGCCTCGGCAAAGACCAGACGGCAGTCGTTCACACCGGGAAGGAACTGATCGCGCCAGTGTTTTGCGGTCTTGAGGCGCTCCAGAATACTGGCTTCATCAAACAGTTCACCTTGCGTGTAACCGGTCACGCGGACGGTGATCAGAGAATTGTCATTGAAATATCCCATCGCCAAAAAATAACCGTTGTGGTTGACGATCTCCACGTCGCAGCCCGGTGTCAATTCGCCTTCTGTTTTTAAAATTTCATTGCCATAAACCCAGGGATGACCCTGTTCCAGGCGTTTTCTCCGATCACGCTTTAAATATACTTTTGCCAAAGTGATTCGCTCCTTAAGAGTGTTTACTCATTTTTTTGGAATTGCTGTTTTCAGCTTGTTTCCAGTATACCCTATTATAAGCATAAGGGAAAGAGTCTGTTCTCTAAATATTTACAAGACGGTAAAAGATGTCTATGGTTCTCTGATACGGTCTTGCTTACGACACAATTTCCTTTGAGTCTGCTTTCCCCCCTGGCAGGGTATTCAGACTCAAAGAAGATCCCTCTCATTCATTGACATCAATTTCCCGAATATACCAATAAAGGGCGCACTTTGCATCCTCCAGGCTCAAATTGCTATTATAAGCGATTTTTTCTTTTCCGCTGAACACTTTCCAGTGCGCGGTATTATCAGCTTTTTTCTTCTGCACGCTTGTTTCTTCTTTTAAGTACTTCCGATATTCGTGGTGGGACTCTGCTTTTTGCTTGGTCAGATAATATCCAAGAGAACGCTGATCATTTCTTTGCTATTCCTCAAGACCTTCAATTACCTTGCACAGTTGGTAAATCTTCATACCAGATACACCTCTTTCATCAATGAGTGAATGATCAGAATAAAATTGCTTTCTCAGAATAAGACGGAAGTTTCAAAAATTAATCTCCTGTCTGACTAAAAATATCAATATAATACTGTTTATTTTAGGTTCAATAAACTTAAATGGATTCGTTCTGCTCAACCGTATTTGCATCGGATAAATGATTCATATTACGACACGAATCTACATAATTCATTGGAAATTAATTCCGAAAACTTCCGTCTTATTAATAGAAAGAAAAATGCAAAGCCAAACAAATAAAAAAAAGAAATGGCAGGTGAAAGGAATGAATGAATATAAACCGGTTCCGGATATACCGGAACTAACGATTCGCGATGCGCTCCTGCTCAACGAGGCAGCCAAAGTGATTGTGCAACGCCGCGCCGCTGCTTTTGACACTGCCATGCAAGCAGAACTCTCGCCGGCAGAGTTGCAGCAAATGCAACGAAAAATCCATACCGCGCAATTACAGCAAAGCCTGCTTGCTTTAGGCAAACGGACGGCAATGGTGACAGCCGGTCTGCTTTTCGTCATCCTGCTGGGGGTCGGCGGTTATCAGCAAGTAGAAGCATTCCGTCTGATCGTCAATGATGTTTATTATCAAGTATTTCCGCAATATACGGAGTATCATTTTCAAAATGAAGACGAAGCCTTGCAAAACGCAAATGACAACTCGACGAATCCTGCCTCACAGATAGCCAGGGATCGGCGACTGGAGTTAAAATCGGGCGGCGTGCTGAGCTGGGGCGAGCTTCCGGCAGGGTATAAGTTGGATACAATCACCGATACCGTCGCTTCTGTTTCTATCATCTTTCGGAATAGTAGCGATAAGATCAGTTTCCAACTATTGCCAACATCAGCCGGCGTTGTGCTGGATACGGAAGATGCAGAAGTCAGTGATATAGAGCTTAGTGAAAGTCGCGCTCAGTTGATTTGTAAAGGCGACAGTGTCAGTTTATTGTGGCTGTTCGATCAGAAAATGTATGTGTTAGTAGCAACGAATTTAGAGAAAGAAACCCTGATCGCTTTTGCCGAATCAATTAAAATTTCATATGAATGATCAATAGAGGAATCCTATCCGGTTACTATCGGTACATATATCACTTCATTCACAGGGATGATATTGCTGGAATATAACTATAAAAAAATATATTATTAAATATTTATGAAACTTTATGTAGATTACAGCTTTTATGGAAATTTTTATTTATCTGTATCGTCTATATAGCAGAAGCCGCAAGAGAAAGAGGAAATGAATTTATTTGGAAGCAAAATGGTATGCACTATTTCTGATTAAATTCAATTGATGCTTAACAAACTTGTAAACAACAGTGCCTAAGGGAGTTGTCGGGTTCGGTGCTGGCTTGGAGTAATAATGCTGTAACAAACACGAGTGTGTCTGTTAGTTTTATCGATCCTTTTTTTCATCGGATACCGCTGAGTTTAACGTTACTTCAGGTTATGCCTTTGATAATAACACCATGAAAACCCAGCAAAGTCAAATCGTCTTTCAGGAAGTCAGTAGTGATCCATCAATACCCGTCACTCAAGTTATTTCGGATATTGACGTTTCTCAGCATCTATTGAGAATATCTGGCGCCGATTATAATCAAAATGAAACTGAAACCTCTTTTTCCGGAATTTCTGCTGTTGCAGCTGAGAACAGAAATAATCCTATTGCTGTTTCTACAGGTCATTGGATCGGTGCGTATTTTCCAATCACAGGACAGCTTGGCTAGGCATTCGATACCGGTTACAGTTTCAGGACTGTAAGCTTCTGAGTAAATACTCAGGAGATTTAATCTAAAAAGGAGTGATCATCATGAAGAAGAGAACGCTTATCATAGCTACAACCGTTATGCTCGTCTTGGCATCGGCGTTTGTTTTTCTAAATGCAAACGAAAATACTGAATATGACTGGATTGCAGCAGAAACCGCGATGGTTCGCAGTGATTTACTTACCAATCAAAAAACCATCGCCACCGTCAACGGAGTTGGGTTACCGGAACGCGAATTATCAAGAGCCGTCTTCAATATCGAAGTACTCTACAAAGTAGAGCTACAAAAATATCGCAAATTGCTGGCAGCCGGTCAAATCACGCAGGCAGATTATCAGCAAAAAGCAGATGCGCTAACCAGGCAGAAGAATGAAACCGATGTGAAAGAGAAACTGCTCGCAGAAATGATTGAAGACGAGATCTTTTATCAGGCGGCAGTCGAACGGGGATTCTCAGCCAGCGAAGCCGATGCAAAAGCCTACTATGAAAATGTTTCTTCCAAGCTGCCAGCGGAGCAAGTCGAGATTCTAAGCCAGTATGCCAAGGGTTTGGGGCTGACGTTCGAGGAATATGCCCAGGAATATATTCTGCCACGCTATCAGGTAAAACTGACCATCGGCAAGCTGTTTAGCGGGCTGTTGGAAGAGTTGAAAGCGAAATACCCCAAGGAAGCAGTTGACAATCTTTATCTGCAGAATTCAAGTGAATACAAAGAACTTGTGAGTCAACTGAAAGAGAAAGCTGTGGTTGTGCGAAACGATTAGGAGGGGCACTACATGAAAGGACATCACTCAAAGGTTTGGGCTGCTCTGCTGCTTTTTATTGCTATCTTGTTGTCCGGTTGTCAAACGATCAAATATCCGGATACGATTGCGGATATGGTCAAATTATGGGAAGGAAACAAAAACGCGTTTGATGAGTTTGCCCAGCTGATTTTGGAGAATATCCCCGACAGCCAATCAACGCTGATGCTCAGTTACAACCAACCTCCGGGTAAATGGTCCTATTTCTATGATAAAGGAATCCCCGGCAAGGCAGATTTGAAAGAGCTGACAGAACTAACGGATGCGGAAAAAATCAAAGCATTCATCGATCAATATTCTGTGTATCAGGTCATTGCCGATCAAAAGCAAGTAGAGATTCATGTTTATAAAATGTCACTGGCTGACCAGCCGGGACATGGCAGTGAATATCCACCGGAGAATATGAAGTTCGTCCGTTTTTTCACCTATGCCGTTGAGGAACGATACGCCTCAGATCAGGAAGGTTATCTGAGTGAACATTGGTTGGCTTCGCGGCCTCATGTTGATATTAAGGTTGGCGATGGGTTCACCACCTTAACGTATTCTGTGGAATCCTTACAAAAAAAAGGATATGAGTTGATTGAACCGGGCATAGAGCCAATATCCGAATTACCCTTCTTGTATCATGATAAAAAAACTTGGGAAGACACTGTTAGCACTGTAAGAAACCATCCGGCAGATTATCTTTACGAAATGGATGGCGAACATTTGCTGATCCTTTATGAAAAAGACCGACAGTTGCAAGCCACGATCTACAACTGGAAAAGCCGGACAGAAGTGCAAACCGTCATTTTGGATTTACAGGGCGGATTCATCGCTGATTATCATGTAGAACGGCTGAACGAAAATACATTCGCTTATGCGGCGGCGATGGCGGAGGAGGAAGGCGCCGAAATCCTTTCGCTGCTCAGCATAGAGCAGAACGAAATCAAAGTCACTGTCGCCGGTGTCTTACCAGTGGCGGGACAATGGACAAGAAAAGGGATAGCGATTAATGAAACACTCAGTGAAATGGCGTATATCGACGCAGCAGAAAACCGGATCGTCTGGGGGGATTGGTCTCCGGGTCAAGATTTTGTTGAACAAGGCAGTTTGGGCAGCGAAGAATTGGCTATCGATGCCTTGGGACACTTGGAGCAGCTTCAGATTTCAGCCAAACATACCCTCACCTATACCTGGGGAGGCGCCATACCGGGCACAGACAATGAGCAGCTCTCCGGCTTTGGTGTCGTCAATCTGCTCAATGGTCAAGTGGTGCACACGCAAGGTAATGCGGGAGTGAATTTAACCCCCACAAAACATGGGGTATTACTTGGCGGGGGAGATGTTCAGTATGGCAATCGGTTTTCTGGTCCCGACTACGGTGGTCCGCCCTTACCGGAACACTATGAAGGAATCAATCACTATATTACTGAGGAAAACATCCGGGCCTTTGGACATTTCGAGTTCAGCAGTGAGAATCGGCAATTTGTTCCCGGATATCATGAGCAATATATGGCCTTTCAATTGTTTGGCGAAAAATTATCCCATGTGACCAATTTCTACATCGCATGGTATGATTACCCGAAAGACAGCTGGGACAAAGATATTTGGGTCATCAAGGATACCGCAATTTTCATGGGTGCGCGCGGCCGCGATAGTACACGTCCCGATGCAACCTATACGATCAGCGATACCGGTAAAAGAATTTATGCTTTGGGATTTGGAGAGAAAGGAGAAACCGTTCTCAACATCATTGAAGTGAAATAGTAAAAATACGCCCAATGAACCTCATTCTGTCTTTTAGTATCGGATGATTGAGGTTCTTTTAGTGTAATCGTAGTAAGAGTCAAATGACAACGTGGTTACAAAAAAAGATAGAACCATACTAAAAAAAGCAGACCGGGGCTACCGTTAAGCAGCTCCGGTCTGTATTCTTACGGTCTGATTTTAGTTTACTGCTCTTCATCCTCACTCTTAAAGGCAGCGATGATGCCTTCAGCGATCATGGCAGGGATTTCCTCATAATGATCAAAACTCATTTTGAAGGATCCCCGTCCTTGCGTCATGGAGCGTAAATCGGTGGCATAGCGGAACAACTCTGCTTGCGGCGCTTGCGCGCGAACCAATTGGCGGCCGCGGCCGATCGGTTCCATGCCGAGCACCCGGCCCCGTTTTTTATTCATATCGCCGATGATGTCTCCCATGTAATCATCCGGCACGGTCACTTCAATGTTCATAATCGGTTCCAAAAGAACCGGTTTTGCCAACGCGAAACCTTTTTTAAAGCCGATATGCGTAGCCAGCTTAAAAGCCATTTCCGAAGAGTCAACAGCATGATAAGAACCATCGACCAAGGCAACCCGAATATTGACCACAGGATAACCAGCTAAAACGCCTTTGGCCATGATTTCGGTTAAACCTTTTTCAACAGCCGGGATGTACTGACGCGGAACAGAACCGCCGAAGATCTTATCAACAAATTCGTAACCGTCTTCTTTTGGCTCCATTTCCAGCCAAACATGACCGAACTGGCCTTTGCCGCCAGACTGCTTCTTATGTCGTCCTTCTACGCGCACCTTGCTGCGAATCGTCTCACGATAAGGCAGTTTGAATTCTACGATTTGCACTTCAGCGCCGAATTTTTTGGCCAGGCGGCCGATCATCACATCAAGATGCAACTCGCCCAGACCTGAAATGACAATCTGTTTGGTTTCGGTATCTTTATGCATGCTGAAGGTGGGATCTTCTTCCGCCAGACGGGCAAGGCCAATGCCGATCTTATCTTCGTCACCCTTGGTTTTCGGTTCCACAGCCACGCTGAGACAGGGTTCCGGAAAATGAATGGGATCGATAAGCAGAGGGAATTCTTTATCTCCCAGCGTTTCATTGGTTGTGGTATCCTGCAATTTTGCGATGGAGCCGATATCACCGGCGACCAACTCCATGACATTTTCCTGGCGTTTGCCTTTGGGAACAAAGAGGTTGCTGATCCGCTCATTGCGCCCTTTATTGACATTCCAAACATTGGAATCCGTTCTGATCGTACCGGAAAGAACCTTGAAAATTGTCAGTTTGCCAACAAAGGGATCAGCCATCGTCTTAAAAACATGCACCGCCAAATGGCCGGCGGGATCCGCAGTCAATTCCACTTCCTGTTTGGTTTCGGCATGATGCGCTATGACCTTCGGCATATCGGTCGGAGCCGGCAAATACTCCACAATAAAGTCCATGATGGGTGCGGCGCCGATGTTTTTCGCGCCGGAAGAGCAAGCGACCGGTATAAATTTATCTGTAATGATACCTGTTTTGATTGCGTTCTTGAGTTGCTCCTCCGCAATTTCCGCACCGTCCAAATACATCATCATTAATTCATCGTCAGCTTCCACCGCTGATTCGATTAACAGGTCGCGATAGCGTTCCACTTCGTCCGCCATACCGGCAGGGATTTCTTCTTCTTTGCAATTTTTCCCGCCGGCATCGGTATAACGATAGGCTTTTTTGGTGATCAGGTTGACGATGCCGCTGAAGTTCGCCTGGGAACCAATCGGGATTAATACAGGAGCCACTCTGGTGCCAAATGCGCTGCGCAGACTTTCAAATGCTTTTTCATAGTTCGCATTTTCTCTGTCCATACGATTGACCACAACCATCCGCGGTAGATGGCGATCCTCGGCATGTTCCCATACAATCTCTGTGCCCACTTCAACACCGGAAACTGCATCTACTAAAATAACGGCGGTATCCACCACATGCATGGCGGCAACGACCTCGCCGATAAAGTCTAAATATCCAGGCGTATCCAGCAAATTGATTTTATAATTCTTCCATTCAATGGGAACAATGGAAGTATTGATGGTCATTTGACGCTTGATTTCTTCCGCTTCAAAGTCCATAAAGCTGGAACCATCGGTGGTTTTCCCCATCCGATCTGTCACACCTGCTGTATAGAGCATTGCCTCCGCTAAAGTTGTCTTGCCTGCACCACCATGGGAAAAAAGTCCTATGTTACGAATTTTGTCTGCAGAATAATTTTTCACGCATGTTCCTCCTCGCTTGCTTTACGGATCTTGTCTCTGATATACGGCACTTTTACTCGTATTGGTATGTTATTCGAGCAGCAAATACATTTGTCCTTCTGTTACAGATAATATGAATCCGCTTATTTTAGCCCGATCGCTTTCTATAAGGTTATTTATATTTGATTATGCAGGCAGGACAATACCGTAAAAAAACCGAATCTGTCTGATAGCAATGAGCAAAGCACGCCTTGCTCATTGCGCAAATAAAAAATGAGGTGACGGAACATGAACCTGATTACCATCGACAATTGCGGTCTCGCTTGCCCGCAACCGGTGATCAACACAAAAAAAGCATTGGACAGCCTCTCAGCCGGACAAAGTTTGATCAGCATTGTTGACAATGCTGCTGCCAAAGAAAATGTCACCCGGTTTGCTATAAACAACGGCTGTACAGTCAATGTGGAAGAAAAAAACGGCATCTATTCTCTGACTCTGACCAAGAGCAAAAGCATGCCGGCTGCAGCAGCCCCTCCGGCAGAAATCCCCAGTACCGGCGGCAAAGTGATTTTTGTGCGCAGCAATCGGCTGGGAACGGGCAGCGATGAGCTTGGCAGCCTCTTGATCAAATCTTTTTTCTATGCGGTCAGTCAAACAGCGGACTACTTGCCGGCAAAAATCGTTCTGATCAACAGCGGCGTAAAACTAGCGGTCACAGATTCACCCGTATTGCAAGATCTGCAAGCCTTGGCGGCAGCCGGTGTGGAAGTGTTGGCCTGCGGTACCTGTCTTGATTTTTACGGACTCAAAGATCAGCTTGCTGTCGGGCAGATCTCCAATATGTACAGCATCTATGAAGTCCTGGCCGGCCATGCTGTGCTCACCCTCTAAGCCGCTTCATAAAAATGAAAAGAAAGAGAACGAAAATGCAGTCATTCATGTCAATTTTAGCTCCGCTGGCTTTGGGATATTATCTCGGTTTACAGGCTTTGTCTTGTTGGAAAGGGCTCCTGCCCGGCAACACCAGAATCATTTACTGGCTGATTTACTGGTCTCTGACACTGTTGCCCTGGCTGCTGCAAACTTTTGGCGGCACGGTCTCCAGCGAGCTCGCCGAATACGGCAGCCGTCTCGCTTTCACTCAGCTGATTTTCTATGCTGCCCTGTTTTGCTTCAGCTTATTGTTGAAGTTACTGCGTCTCATTCTTGTCAATGGACTTGGTTTGAGCGGGCTTGCCCACGCTACTTTCTTACCCTTCTGGCCATTTTTGGTCATTGCGCTCTCTCTGGCTGTCTGCTTCTTTGGCTACAACACAGCCAGAACCTATGCAGTCACACCCTATCAGATCAGCTTAACAGGCACGGCGGCGGCTGAGTATAAAATCGCCGCCATCTCCGATCTGCATCTGGGCAGCGTCCATCAACGAGCCGATTTAAAAAAGATGATTGCTGCCGTCAATGCGCTGGATGCCGACCTCGTTTTAATTCTGGGGGATATTCTGCACGATGATTACGCTCCCTTTCGGGATCACCAAATGGCAGAAGAGTTTCGGAATTTAACCGCTCCTTATGGTGTGTACGCTGTTCTCGGTAATCACGACGCCTACGCCAATCGCGAGACAGAATTAATGGCCGAATTGACAGCGGCCGGTATCACGATGCTGCAGGATCAAGCGCTGGTGATTGACGATCATTTTGTTTTGGCCGGACGCAAGGATCGCGCCGGCATGCGCAGCAGAACAACCAGTGCACGCGCCGCCTTACCGGAACTGCTGCAGGACCTGCCCGTCGATTTACCCGTCGTTCTGATGGATCATCAGCCGCGCGATCTGCAGGCAATTGCCGCGGACCAAGAAGTTGATCTGCAGCTCAGCGGCCACACCCATGCAGGTCAATTCTGGCCGGTAACCTGGGTTACCGACCACATTTATGAACTGAATTACGGTTACCGGCAGATCGCCGCAACGCAATTTATTGTCACAAGCGGCATCGGCACTTGGGGACCGGCGTTTCGCCTGGGAAGCGTCAGCGAAATTGCCTTAATCACCTTGACCATCACAGCAAAATAGTACATCAATTCAATCAGCACATTCGGTTCTCATTTCCGGATCATGCATTTTGGGGGGCGAAGGAACTTCGCTCCCCTTTCGCGAATTGTGCCCCTGAGATCGCAGGATGACGGTTTCATGCATTCTGCCCGGTCAATCCGAAAACGGCACTGCTCTTATTATAAGATCATGCCAATCCGAAGAAGGAGGTCTGCTTTTTGAAAGCGATTGTCAACGGAACACTCTATACTATGGTCAACGGTATCATCGAAAACGGTACGATTCTGATCGACGCAGGCAAAATTATCGCCATTGGTAAAAACATTACCCTGCCGGAAGGTAGCGAAATCATCTCAGCCAAAGGTTGCACGGTTCTGCCTGGCCTGATCGATGCCGACTGCAAAGTGGGTATTTTTGAAGAAGGTCAGGGCCCCATTGGAAATGATACCAACGAACCTGTTTCCTTGGGAGCCGAATTCCGTGCTTCCGATGCTACCTGGTGGGAAGATGTGGCTTTTGATGATTGCCGCAAAGCCGGAATTACCGCTTTGTCCATCGGTCCCGGCAGCGCTAACCTGATCAACGGTCAGAGCTTTGTCACCAAGACAGCGCCGGGTGTGATCGATCATCAGATTGTGCGCGCCTTTGCCGGTTTAAAAATCAATATCTGCGGCACCAAAAGTAATCAGCATGACCGCACCATGGATATCGCCTCTCTGCAGGCTCAATTGCAAAAAGCCAAAGAATTGGCCGCCAAGAATCAAAAGCAAATCGAAAAGGGAGAGGCTCCGGAAGAAAATTTGAAACTGGATCCTCTGATTGCCTTGCTCAATGGCAGCAACTTTGCCCGCATCAATGTATTTGCCAACCACGACATTTTCAACGCGCTCGAACTGGCCAAGGTCTGGGGTTTCCCTCTGGTTTTAGAACGCTGCTACGAAGGTCATCTTGCACTGGAAGAAATCGTCGCCTCCGGCTGCAGTGTGATTGCCGGCCCCACATTCATCAACCGGGTGGGCAGCGCAAAGAACTTGTCCCTCAAGATGCCGGGCGTTCTGGCCAAAGCCGGTGTCAAAGTCGCTCTCTGCAGTGATCATCCCACCCTGCCCAGTGAAAATTTGGCCACACAGGCGGCGCTTTGCTGCCGGGATGGCATGCCGGAAGAATTGGCGCTGCAAGCCATCACCTCGGTGGCTGCCGAAATCTTAGGCGTAGCCGAGCGAATCGGCTCTCTGGCAGTCGGTAAAGATGCCGATCTCGCCATTTTCAGCGGACATCCTTTCAAAACCGCAACGCAGTGTCTGGCTACGCTGATCAACGGTGAATTTGTTTACCAGGCAGAAAAAGGCGGTGCATGTTCATGCTAGCAATTACCAATGCGACTCTGGTTACGATTTCCGGTCCGATCATAAAAAAGGGAACGATCATCCTCGACGGCGGTAAAATCGTCGCAGTGGGAAAAGACCTGACGATTCCGTCTGAAGCAGAAGTCATCGACGCGGAAGGCAAATATGTCATGCCGGGTCTTGTGGAAGCGCACTGCCATATCGGTGTGATGGATTTCGATCGCAATGACGATGACAATCAGTTTGATGCGGACGGTGCGCCCAATGGCAGCGCCGGTTTCGGTCCGGCCGTTACACCGGAATTAATGAGTTATTATAGCTTCAACCCGCGTCATGTACAGGTGAAGCAGTCTCTGGCAGCCGGTGTCACAACCATGCTGACCCGTCCGGGTTCCGGTAAGATCATCTCCGGCATGGGTATGGTGGTAAAAACCTACGGCAAAAACCGCAAAGAAATGGTTCTGCTCAATCCGGCAGAGGTCAAGATGGCGTTGGGTGAAAATCCCAAGCATAACTTTGGCTCCCGCAATCAGTCTCCTTCCACCCGTATGGGCAGCGGCGCCCTGCTGCGTGATGCGTTCATCAAAGCGAAAGCGTATATGGCCAAACGGGAAAAAGATCCCGAAACTCCGCTCAATTTCCAAATGGAACCTCTGGTCAAATTGCTGAAAGGCGAATTGGTGGCGCATGTGCATGCTCATCGCGCCGATGATATCATGATGGCCCTGCGCGCTTCCGATGAGTTCGGTTTCAAATTAACCATTGAACATGCTTCCGAGGCACATCTGCTGCTGGATGAACTGAAAAAGCGCAACGTCCCCTGCATCCTCGGTCCCTCCATGGCTCGCACGAAAGTCGAAACCGCCCGCAAGGATTTTGCTTCTGCCGGCATTTTGGAACGAGCCGGGATCAAAGTCTGCATTACCACCGATGCCGGTGTGGTGCCGCAGGAATATTTACGCACCTGCGTCTGCCTCTGCCACCGTGCCGGCATGAGCGAAGCGGGTGCACTGCGTGCCATGACACTGACCTCCGCCGAAATCATTGGTGTAGCCGACCGTCTCGGTTCTCTGGATGTCGGTAAAGACGCCGACGTTTTGGTGCTGAACGGCCATCCTCTGGAATTGATGTCGCAGGTTGAACAGGTTTATGTCAATGGCAGACTCGCTTTTGACATTGATCGGGATAAAGAAGCTTGGGAGATGGCTTAAGGAGTGATTATGATGTTCGCAATCAAGAATGCCCGCCTTTTTACCATGTCGCACGGCAGAGTGGAAAACGGCAGTCTGCTGATCCGGGACGGTATAATCGCAGCGGTCGGCGCAGAGATTGAGATTCCGGCTGATTGTGCCGTGCTGGACGCCTGCGGCAAAGTTCTGACACCCGGCTTGATCGAGGCCTGCGGCCGCCCCGGCTTACACGAAGAAGTTGTTGGTGCCATTGGTGCCGATGAAGATGAAACCCAAGAAAAAATGGGCGCCTATTTACGCGCTCTGGACGGAATTTTACCCAATGATCCCTCTTTTGACGATGCTTTGCGCGGTGGGGTAACCACTGTCAATATCTGTCCCGGCAACTCTGCCATCGTAGCCGGTCAGAGTGTTATCGTGCATACCGCCGGCAGTCCGATCATCGATCGCCGCATCCTCAAGCAGCCTTTTGCTTTGTTCGTCAACCTGGTAGGCGGCGGCAACCCCATGACAGGCTTGCGTGACCGCAGCGAAATGGTGGCAAAACTGGTCGGCGAGCTGCAGAAAGCCAAAGAATGGCTGGCCAAATGCAATCAAGCGCTTGCGGAAGGCAAAGCGGCGCCGGAGGCAGGCTTCCGCCTGGCGCCAATGGTTTCTGTCCTGCAGGGCGAAATGCCGCTGATCATGCAGGCAGTCTATCTGCACGATATTCTTAATGCCCTGGAATTGGCGGAGCAATGGGGTTTTCGGTTGATTTTGCAGCGCGTCAGCGAAGCCTATTATTGCGTGGAAGATTTGCTGCAGGCGCAGGTGCCGATGATCGTCGGACCGATTCTGATGAATCGCCGCGGTTTGTTTAACACCACTTCACATAAAACACCGGGAATTCTGCAGCAAGCCGGTTTGAAATTCGCCATTTCCACCGAACACCCGCAAACCGGGATTGAATACCTGGTGACAACCGCCGCCATCGCCAATCGGGAAGGCATGGATGAAGAGGAAGCGCTGAAAGCCATCACCCTCTACCCCGCCCAATTGCTTGGGCTCGACAGTCAGCTCGGTTCTCTGGATACGGGTAAAAAAGCAGATCTGGTCTTATGGACCGACCATCCCTTTGAAACCAAGAGTTACGTCGAACAAGTGTGGATCAATGGTCAGCCGGTTTACGAAAGGGGGAAATGAAATGGCAAAATACGCAATCACAGCCGCGCGGATCTATACGGTTGATACTGCCGGTGTACTGGATAACGGTATTCTCCTGGTGGATGGCAGTAAAATCATCGCCGTAGCGGACCATCTCAGCATTCCTTCCGACTTCGAACTGGTTGATTTCGGCCGTCAGCAAATCCTGCCCGGCATGGTAGAAGCGCACAGCCATTTGGTGGCGCACGACTGGAATCAAAACGAGTATGCTGAAAGCGAGTTGAACGGCACCTCGCTTGGCATTGCCTGTTCGCCGGATGTCGATTATTTTTATCACTTTAACCCGCGTCACCGTCATCTCAGCGATGCTCTGGCGGGAGGCGTTACCACCGCCAATATTTTACCCGGCAGCGGCAAGGTCATTACCGGCGTCGGTTTTGCCGCCAAAATGGCCGGTAAGACCAGAGAAGATTTGCTGCTCAAGCGCAATACCGGCGTAAAGATCGCCTTGGGCGAAAACCCGAAGCGGGCTGTCGGTTCTAAAGGCGTGATCCCAACAACCCGGATGGGCTCTGCTGCCGTGCTGCGTGAAGCTCTCTGCAAAGCGCAGGAGTATATGCTAAAAAAAGAAGCTGCGCTGGCGGAAGGCAAAGAATTCGCCATCAATACCCAGTTGGAGCCGCTGATTCCCTTACTGAAACGGCAAGTGCCCGGCAAAATTCACGCGCACCGGGCGGACGATATGATGACCGCCATGCGGATCGCCGATGAATTTCAGCTGATCATCACCCTCGAGCATACCACCAGCGGCCATTTACTGACGGATGAGATCAAAAAGCGCCAGATCATGTGTACGCTGGGACCGACTTTGGGTTCCCGCGGCAAACAGGAAGTCCATGCCAAACAGTATCAGACCGCCGCTTTGCTGGAGCAAGCCGGCATTCTCTTTTCCTTCACCACCGATGCTTCGGTGATGGCGATTGAACTGCTGCGTTTGAGCGGTTCATTGGCCTGGAAAGAAGGCTGCTCGGAAGCTACAACCCTGAAAGCGCTGACCCTGAACGGCGCAAAAATTACCGGTGTGGCCGATCGGGTCGGATCGCTGGCGGTTGGTAAGGATGCCGATTTTGCAGTTTACAACGGCCATCCCCTTTCCATTCGCAGCAGCTGTATCGAGACCTGGGTCAACGGAGAAAAAGTTTGGGATAAAGCCACCTGGCTGGAGCCCTGGCAGCGCGGATACTAATGTGCTTGAAATCTTCCGTTGTTGTAAAAATGAACCTAACGTTCACCGGCGGTTTTAAACTGTCATATTCATGAAATCTGTGAAGGTAATACATTTCCGCTTTTAGCGTACCCTAAAACGCCTCCATCGGACCGTTGTCGATGCAACAATCAGCACGGGACATGCTCTGTGTCATACCCGCAACGTCCAATTTGGCTCTAAAGACCTTACTTGTATATTGATACCCATGGTCACTGTGAAACAATGGCTTTGCATCAGGGTATTTTTGAATCGCCGTATCAAAGGTGGCAAATGCAAGTTGATTATCATTCCGATGCCCAATGACATAGGAAATGACGCTCTTGTCTTTCAGGTCAAGAATTGCACTGAGATACATTTTATCGCCATTTTCATACTTGAACTCCGTAACATCCGTCAGCCATTTCTCATTGAGATTCTCTGCCACGAAATTACGGTACAAAAGATTCTCCGCCGCGGTTCTGGCGTAGATTTTATGTAGTTTGGTCTTTCTCTGCGGATGACTGATTTCAACCTGATTGTTCTCATTACTTTGTATATGCGTTTTAGATTGCAGTGCAGTCCGCAACGGCGCTCCGGATTGAGCCGCATCCGGCGATATCCGAATATACCGCTGGCTACCTGAAAAGCTGACATATGAGGTTAATCAATTCGGTATCCTTAGCTTCTTGTTTGGATTAGTTGCGCCGCAACCATTTGTAGTAGGACGAACGCTTGAGCTTGAGTATGTCGCAAAGCGCGCGGATGGGATATTTCTCTCTTCGTTCAGATTTTCTACCGCTAGGTATTTACTTTCAAGGCGCACCCGACTGAATCCACATCCCACCCCCTTTCGAGCGCCTCCAATTTTTTTAGCAGTTCATTCTCATCTGAAGCCGCAGGTTTTCGGCTTCCTTCAATTTCAGCTGAGCGCGTAGTTTCTCTAATTCGTTCATAGAAGCTTCTTATTTTCGCTTGCCCCTGTGGTCGATAAAACCGCCGGCTCCGGTCTTTTCGTACTTTTTAATCCATCCGTAAATCTGCTGGTATGATATCCCGTACTTTTCAATTGCTTTACCATAGTCGTTGTTGTTGGCTATGCAATGGTTGACTATAGCTATGCGCTCATCCGGCGTTGTCTCACGCCTTTTCGTCATGTAGATTGCACCTCCATTGTTGAGCCGGCTGAAATCTTCCTGACTATTATACTTCTTTATCCATCGCCGAACTATATGTTCATCACTTAGGGCATATTTCAAGCAAAGACCTTTCATGGATGAACTGCCGGATAAATATCTCTGAGCCACTTTGCGTTTCAATTCAGTACTGTACTTCCTACTTTTCACCTGCAAAACCACTCCCTCCGGCCTGTAAACTTTATACAGAATTACAGAATCTGCGCAGCTTAGATTCTGTAATTCCAAGTTCTTGCACTATCTCCGCGGCTCCCATTTCACCACGGAGATAGCTCTCAACCATTACAATTATTGTTTCAGATAAAATCTGACTTCTTCGTGGTACAAATATACTCCCCTTTCTGTAGCAGTGTTTTTTTATTTCCACTGTCTACTTTAAGGGGAGCATATCATTTGGCGAGCGGTTATTTTCAGGTGGCATTCTATTCTGATCTGATCGGGTTATTTCGCTTCTTTCAGCAAGGCCTCTACTCTGTCCAGACCTTCTTTGATATTGTCCATGCTGTTGGCATAGGAAAAACGCATATAGCCTTCGGCTTCAAATGCCACCCCGGGCACAATGGCTACTTTTGCCTCGTTGAGAATCAGGTCGCATAATTCGGTGGAAGTTGCGATTTTGACACCCCGGATGGTTTTGCCAAAAACGCCTTTGACATTGGCAAAGACATAGAAAGCGCCGCCCGGAGTACGGCAGGACAAGCCGGGGATAGCATTGACCCGCTCTACCAGGTAGTTGCGCCGCTTTTCAAATTCCACCCGCATCGCTTCAATCGATTCCTGCGGGCCGTTCAGAGCGGTGACAGCGGCTTTTTGGGCAATATTGCAGGGATTGGCGGTGATATGGCTTTGCATGCTGCCCATCACTTTGGCAATGCCGGCGTCACAAGCGGTATAACCGATCCGCCAGCCGGTCATAGCGTAGCTTTTGGAAACACCGTTGATCACAATCGTCCGTTTTTTGATCTCTTCGCCTAAATTGACAATGGAGGTGTATACACGTCCATCGTATAACAACTGCGCGTAAATTTCATCGGCAATCACATAAATATCGTTTTCAACGCAAAGATCGGCAATTGCCTGCAGGTTCTCTTTGCTGTAAACACCGCCGGTGGGATTGGAGGGGGAATTGAGCAGCAAAACCTTGGTCTTTGGCGTGATCGCCGCTTTTAATTCAGAAGCCACCATGACAAAATCATTTTCTTCCCTGGTTTCCACAAAAACGGGAACGCCGCCAAGCAAACGAATTTGTTCGGTATAGCTGACCCAGCAGGGAGTAGGCAGAATCACTTCGTCGCCGTCATCCAATAAAGCAGCGAACGCATTGTATAGTGAATGCTTGGCGCCATTGGATACTACAATCTGATTGGGCTGATAATCCTGATTAAAATTGATCTTCAGGCGGTTGCAGACCGCTTTTTTCAGATCCGGCAAACCGGATGCGTCGGTATATCGGGTAAAATGCTGATTAATCGCCTCAATACCGGCTTGCCCGATGTGATCCGGCGTGTTAAAATCCGGTTCTCCAACCGCAAAACTAATGACATCTAAGCCTTGTGCCATCATGGCTTTGGCTTTGGCATCCAAAGCGAGAGTGGGAGAGGGACTGATTTGACGAGCGCGTTTGGAAATTGCTTTCATTTTTCTATTTCCTCCGTTTCATGATCAGGTTTTGCAGAACAGTTCTGCAAAGAAATGTCCTTACCTGCTTTGCAACTCTTTTTCCATTCTAGAATGACGGATCAAACCCTTCCGATCTACAGAAAATAACCAAAGACAGTCAATAATCTGCTGATCAAACGGTTGATGGAGCAAATCATGGCTATTAAAGCAGGTGAAAATACGGTTGACGCTGATGAAAGGTAGTGAAGTATCGGAAACCCGCCGCGCGCGCCAGGGCGTAGCCTTGCTCTAAACCAAAAGCTAAACTAGCCGGGGCATGCGCATCCGAGCCCACTGTCAAAATTTCACCTCCCATTTCGCGGTACCATTGCAATAACATGAGATTCGGCATCGTTTCCCGGCAGGGCTGCCGCAGACCGGAGGTATTAATCTCAATCCCTTTGCCCTGGCGAATCAGATTTGCCAGGGCAGATCTGATTTGTTCTTCGTATTTTTGCGCCTGAAAGGAACCGAATTTCTCCGTGCCAAACCGTTTAATGATGTCACAATGCGCCACAACATCAAAAAAATCCATACCGGAGAGCAGAATCAAATCATCGAAATAAGCCGGGTAGGTTTCCGCTTCGCTCAAACCGGCCTGCCACGGCACACTGATAATCATACCGCTCTCATGCATCAAATGAATGGAAGCCAGCACAAAATCATAGGGCCGTGCCTCGATCAGCGCCTGGGCTTGCTGCGGCGCATGATGGCCTTGCCCCGCCTCCACACCATAACCGATTTTGATTCGCCGGTCAAATTGCCGGCGTGCTGCGGCAATTTGTTGCTGATAATCCGTCTCATCGATAAATCCGGAGCGCGGTCCGTTGTTCAGATTTTTGGTCCGGCTGCGTTCTCTTTCATCAAAATCCAAATGTTCGGTAAAGCAGATTTCCTCCAAACCCAGCTCAATTGCTTTCTCGATCTGCTCCGCCATACTTGCTTTGCTGTCCAGGGAAACGCTGGAATGCAGGTGAAAATCCGCGTAATAATTCAAAACAATATCACTTCTTACTTTCTTCTTCTCAATCATCAAAACCGCTCTCTGCATCGGATGCCTGCACCGGCAGTAGAGCCCAGAAGTCATCCGTGCAGCAATCGGCCAGGCGAATTTCACTGTAATCCGCCGCCCACAAAAAGGGATTGCGCTCCGTCATAAGATGGAGCTGTTCCATTTCGTCTTCATAATGCGCCCTGGTCAGGTTGCCCTGACGCAGCCGCAGTTTCAGGTCGTCCGCCAAAGCCCGATAACCCCAGGCTTTCGGCGCTATTTCCGCGCGGACCAACATCAGGCGCAAGGCTCCTTCCCCCATCAGAGAAACAGCGCAGCGGAGTTTCTCCAAACTGTCTCCCATAGGAGTGCAGAGATAGAGCCGGCAGATCAAGGCGCGTTCCTGATAAATCGTGCAGAGCTCGTCTTTGAGAAAAGGACAGGGATGCTTTTTCCACTGCGGGAAAGCTAAATTTTCTGACAGGTCCAGCCATTTGCGCGCAAAAGCTGTCACGTCGAGCTGCTGCCGGTCAGCCAGACGCCGGACGGATAAATAGTCCGGCGTAACATCATAATGATGGCAGCAATTCGCCCGGCAGCCGGCGCAAACACCATAACGTGTCTGCAGCCTTGGTTTGAGCAGATCGGCGTCATCCGTGGCCAGCTGCATCGCCCGCAGTAGATCCGCTACGGTGGCTGTCTGACTCAGTGCACGCAGGACCAGTTGGGCTTCGCCGCTTTCATACGACATTTCCAAAGTCAGCATCCGCTGCAACTCCCTTCTATCCTATCATCCGGATCGATCTCTTCTGCTTTGCGAAGAAGCTTTGCGTCTGTTGTCAAGCTTTTATTTCGCTTTTCCTGCAGCGAAGAAAAAGCAGCGAACTGCCGGAACGCTTTGGTTCACCGCATACCAAAAAACATCCGTCAGAGAAATACCGCTATTTTTCCGGATAGCTCGCTTTGCCGCTGATGCTGCTGATCGTAATTTCCAGGAGCGCAACCTGATCGGCAGCTTTTTCGTCGATCGCAGGCAATTTAACCGCTGGATCATGCTTGAGGACAAGTTGCATCAGGCGATCTTCTTTCTGCGGATGCTCTTCCAGCAAGCTGCAATGACCCATGACTATCACGCTCTCAAAAAAAGCACCGTAAGCGCAGAAAGTATCGGCTTTCTTTAATTGCAGCATACGGCTGACGGAAAAACAAACCAGCGGATTTTGCTTTAACCAGAGCAGTTTCTTGCCTTCTTTGGCAGAATGAATATAGATTTTACCATCAGCGAAAAGGTAATTGACCGGAATCGTATAGGGCTCATTCTGCCAAGCCATGGCAAGATTGCCAAACTCACCCTGTTCGAGAATCCCGATCGCCTGATCCTGTGACAGTGCTCTGTCACTGCGGCGCATGGCCATTGTCTCATTTTTCATTGGACGGCACTCCTCTGTTTTTTTTAAAATCCCATTTAAATCCCATCTGTCCTGGTCCTCTCAAGGTAAAAAACAAGTCATTCTTTTCCCGGCTTACTTTGTTCATTTCGATCAGCGCAGCGTTTATCCTGCCGGACACGCAATTTTTCTGCTCTGACCGCTTGCTTTCCCCTGCAGATCCGTTCCGTCGTATCCCTACTCTTCTCTCATCCTGACCATATGCGCTGCATATGCGCGCCGCGGGGAAAAATAAATTAAATATCTACAAAAAAAACTTCTGAAATCTACCGGAATGCTATTGCATATTTATTCTATGTTTGGTATATTATTGCACAAGCTTATTGTTTCCGGCGACGCACCGACTCAGGGCCGCTGTAAAACGATATCAAATAAAACAGGAGGAAATCACACAATGAAAAAACGGTTTGCATCTATTGTTTGTCTATTGCTGGTTGCTGCCATACTGTTCGGCTGTAACACCACTCCGAAAAAAGAGGTTCCCACTTCGATTCGCATCGGCACCTCGTCTGATGTCATTCAACTGGTTCCTTTCCTTTCTACCGACGCCAATTCCAGCGACGTGCATCAGTTGATTCATGATGGTTTAATTGCTTTCAAAGACAATTATGAAATCATCCCCGCCCTGGCTGAAACCTGGGAAACCTCAACCGACGGCAAGGTCTGGACTTTCCATTTAAGGAAAGGCGTCGTGTTCCACAATGGCGATCCTTTCACTTCCGCTGATGTCAAATTCACTTACGAACAAATACTTGATCCGAATACCAAGTCCAATGCCTATAAGAATTACTCCATCATCGAAAAAATTGATACTCCCGATGATTCGACGGTCGTTTTCACACTCTCCAATGCTTTCGGACCTTTTCTGGGTCGGATGAGCATGGGGATTCTGGACAAGAAATACATTACCGATAACAAATACAACACCAACAACTACAATGGCTACAACCAGGCACCCATTGGCACCGGCGCCTGGAAGATGAAAGAATGGGTTCCTGAAACAACTCTGACACTGGAAGCCAATGATACCTACTGGGGTACGAAACCGATTTTGAAAACTGTCATCTTCAAACCGATACCGGAAGCTTCTGTCCGTCTGATCGCCTTTAAAAACGGCGAAATTGACTACATCGCCGGAATTTCTCCGGATGATGTGGCAGCGGTTGCGGCGGAAACCAATAAATACACGGTTTTCTCCTATCCTCAATTACGTTTTGCCTATCTTGCCTGGAACAACCAATATCAAGTCTTCCAGGATAAAGCACTCCGTCAGGCACTCACTTATGCTACCGATAAAGACACCATCATATCCAGCGTGCTGAACGGTTATGGTGTAAAAGCCAACACCACCTTTGCTCCCAATCACAGCTACTACAAAGAAATCAAAGAACTCTATCCGTATGATCCGGCCAAAGCCATTCAAACCCTGGAAGATGCCGGCTACACCAAAGGTACCGATGGTATTTATGTCAGCCCCACCGGTATCAAAGCTTCTTTTGAAACCTTAGTCAATGCCAGCGACGAAACCTTCACTCAAATCGCTCTCTTATTGCAGCAAAGCTTTAAAGCGATCGGCGTAGAAATGACGATCAAGACCATGGAAAAAAGCGCCATGTATGCGATTATGGACGATGTGATTTTAAACGGCGCCGATAACGCCACCTACCAATCGATGGTAGGCTCTATGGGTCCGGAAGCGGATCCCGATCAATCGCGTTATCTGCATTCCGAAGGCGGTCTCAACGATTATCGTTACAAAAATGCAGAGGTTGATGCTATGCTGGACGCCGGCAAAGTGGAAACCGACCCTGCGAAACGTGCGGTCATCTATGATCAACTGCAAGCCTATCTTGCCGAAGATCTGCCGATGCTCTTCTTATACTTCCCCTATGCCAATAATGCACTCAGCAATTCCTTCACCGGTATGAATGCTTCACCCTATGGTTTACTGACCAATTTAAAAATTGTTGCACCCGTGAAATAAATCTTTGCTTTCCATTGTGCAGCAAGCACAGAGACAGGGGCCGTTTCATAACGGCCCCTTCTAATGCTCCCGCTGTTGCTCACTGCCGTTTTTCACCGCTTCTTTTGCGGAGAACCACAGCGGTTTTGCGGCATTTGAACAATCAGACTGAAATCTTTAAAATAACACGTCCTTTCAGACTTGCATACTTATTCGTTTGATAGTATATTATGCGGAAGACACTGAACCACAGTACCAGCTGTTTCCCACCTTAGTCTTTTTTTAAGTTGAGATGCTAAAATATCCGCCTGACGGGTCGGCAGCCGTGACAGTGCGCATGAGAAAAGGGGTTCGCTCAATGAAGAAATTTATCTTGCAGCGTACATTATTGGCTCTTCTTACTTTGTTCGGCATCACTGTGATCGTCTTCTCTTTGATGCATCTGGCGCCGGGGGATCCGGTTTCTGTGATCGCCGGCCGCGAAACGGATGCTAAAATTGTCGCCGCAATTCGGAAAGAATGGGGGTTTGATCAACCAATCTACCTCCAATATTTTACCTGGCTGGGGAAAGCCCTGCAGGGTGATTTTGGTATGTCGTTTGTCAATCGTATGGACGTCACCGACTTAATTGCTTCACGGCTGCCGTATACGTTGAAATTGAATCTGATTGCTTCTGTCTTGGGTTTGTGTATTGCCTTTCCGGTTGGTATACTCTCCGCGGTCAGAAAATACTCTGTCTTTGATTATATTGCGACCTTTTTCGCTTTGCTTAATCAGAGTATGCCGTCATTTTGGTTATCGCTGATGATGATTTCCGTTTTTACCGCAAAACTCGGCTGGCTGCCTTCCTCCGGCAGCGATTCATGGCTGAATTATATCATGCCCGCCTTTGTTCTGGGCACCACCTGGGCTGCCGGCTTAACCAGAATTATCCGCAGTTCCATGCTGGAAGTTCTGGGAGAAGATTATGTGCGAACTGCCCGGGCCAAAGGTTTAAAAGAAAGAGTCGTCGTTTATCGCCATGCCCTGCGTAACGCCATGATTCCGATTGCGACTTCTCTCGCTTATTGGATCGCTTACCTTGTCACCGGTTCCGTCATCGTAGAGGTCATCTTTGCTCTGCCCGGCATTGGCCGTCTGATGATCAGCTCTCTCTCCAATCGCGACTATTTTGTCGTGCAAGCGGTGATTCTGCTCACGTCGAGCGCTGTCTTGATCGCCAACCTGGCAGTGGACATTCTCTATTGTGTTATTGATCCGCGTATTCGTTACGACTAAAGGAGAAGAGCTATGATGATGAAAAAACAAACCATACCATTGGAGCAGAATCCGGAAAAACTGGAAATGGAGCTGATCACGGATGCCGATGCCGGCAGCGGATTAAAAGGGGTCTGGACGCGATTCCGTAAGCATAAACTGGCTGTGGTCAGCTTATTTATGATCGCCACCCTGCTGCTGATTGCGTTGTTTGCTCCGATTTTATCTCCTTATGATCCGAATGCGGTAGATCCAATCAACCGCCTGGCTGGACCAGGTGCGGCGCATCTTTTAGGTCAGGATCAGTTGGGGCGCGATATCCTGAGCCGAATTATCTGGGGTTCGCGCGTATCCTTAAGCATCGGTTTCCTTGCCGGTTCGATTTCGCTGGTAGTCGGGGTTGTTCTGGGTGCCTTGGCGGGCTTCTATGGCGGTTGGGTTGATAATGTAATCATGCGGATCGCTGAGATTTTTGTGACGATTCCGCAGTTTTTACTGGTCATCGCAGTGGTAGCCGCTTTGGGTCCGAGCATGAATAATCTCTTGATCGTCATTGGACTGACTTCCTGGAACAGTTATGCCCGCCAGGTACGGGCGAAAGTCATGCAAATCAAGCAACTGGATTATACCGAGGCCGCCCGGGCTTTGGGGTGTGACGATCAACGGATCATCTTCAAGCATATCCTGCCCAATGCTGTCGTACCGATCATCGTTACGGCCACCTTGAATATCGCCAGCGTCATTCTCCTGGAATCCAGTCTGACTTTTCTGGGTTTTGGCGCTCAGCCGCCGCAGTCCACTTGGGGTTCCATTCTGAATGAAGGCAGAGCCTACATTCTCAATGCGCCGCATATCTGCACTTATCCCGGCATTGCCATTATGATTACGGTGCTGTCTTTCAATCTGATGGGAGACGGGCTACGTGATGCTTTGGATCCGAAAATGAAAATCTAGATTCTAAAAAAAAAAACAGGGGTTGTCTGCTCCGGCTTAAGCAAAGTCAGGAAGAGACAACCCCTTTATTTGAATTGCCGTAAATTCTATATATAAAAAACATAATTTCGCCATAGCATTTCGGTATGATCTGTTTGTAGTCAAGAAGTTGATTCACAAAAAAAGAAGGAGGTCATTACAAATGACAAATCTTAAAAAAGTCTTCGCACTTACCGCTATGGTATTCACCATCAGTGCAGGTTCCCTCAGCGTTTACGCTGCCTCCAATTACAATACCCCTGCTGAAGCCTTAGCTGGCTTGACCGGCAGGACCTACGAAAGTGTTACCGCAGAGAGATCAAATACCGGTACCACCTACGGCGGAATTGCCTCTGCTGCAGGAGTGCTGACGGAATTCAAATTCGAATTGCTGGAAATGCAAAAAGATCAATTGGCAGCAAAGGTTGCCGCTGGCAGTCTCACTCAGAGTGAAGCTGATTCTCTGCTGGTTACGATGCAGGAACAACAGGCAAGCTGCACTGGTGAAGGCAGCGGCATAAAAGCAGCTTTGGGAATGGGCCGCATGTCCGGCAACCAACAGCAAATCGGCGCCGGCAGTGGGCAAATGAATGGCAGCCGCTTACAGGACGGCACCGGCTTTGGCGGCAGAAACAATGCAGTTCAAAACGGATTGCGCGATCAATCCTGTCTCGTTACCGAATAACGACGCTCATTTTTATCCTGCAACCTTAAAAACAATCGGGACTGTGCAATGCACCGTCCCGATTGTTTTTAGGTCTATTAACTTATCACAGACGTCCTTTTGCGATGTAAGCCGCCATTTCTGCCGCTGGGACCATGCCGCCGCCGGTTGCCCAAGCAAGATGAGTCGCATTGCGCCATTGCTGTTCGCTGAACCGCTTCCGATAAGCCGCATCGCTTTGCGTCAGTTGATAGCCGAACAAACCGGCGCAGGCGGAAGGTTCCAAAGCGATCCCTTCCGTATCATACAGCCGGGTCAGCATGGGATATGCTTTGGCATCCTGCAGGGTATAAATACCGTCCAGACGGTGACCGATGATGCGGCCGATCAATTTGGACGGCCGTCCAACCGCCAGACCGTCCATCGCCGTTTTGCCGGACAAACCGATGTCCTGCACGCAGATTTCATCATGCAGCCCGGTCGCCACGCCCAAAAGCATGCAAGGTGACTGCACCGGCTCGGCAAAAATGCAATGCACATGACTGCCAAATTCTTGCTTCAGACCGTAGGCAATCCCACCGGGACTGCCGCCGACGCCGCAGGGCAAGTAAACAAAGAGAGGATGTTCCGCATCCACACAGACTCCCGCCGCCAGCAACTGGGCTGCCGTTCGCTTTCCCGCCACGCTGTAACCATAAAAAAGCGTAAAGGAATTTTCATCATCAACGAAATGGCAGGAAGGGTCCAGGGCTGCCTGCCGGCGCCCTTCCCGCACCGCCAGCATAAAATCACCGTCATACTCCACCACACGCGCACCTTTGGCGCGCAGCAAATCCTTTTTCCACTGACGCGCATCGGCAGACATATGCACTGTCACTTGAAAACCAAGCTTCGCACTGATGATGCCAATCGCTAAGCCTAAGTTACCGGTCGAACCTACGGCCACCGCATATTGCGAAAACAGCCGCTGAAATTGTGGTTCTGCCAAAATACTGTAGTCTTGATCCGCCTGCAGCATGCCTTTTTCCATGGCTATCCTCTCAGCCAGGACTAATATTTCGTAAATTCCACCGCGTGCCTTCACGGAGCCGGAAATAGGCAATGTATGATCGCCTTTCAGAAAAAAACGGCCGCTCAGTACAATAGGAGATTCGCTGCGCAGAGAATCCGTCAAGCGGGGCAGTGGCAGCAATTCGGATTCGATCAACCCTCCGCCGGCTGCCGTTTCCGGAAAGGCCTTTATAAAATAAGCGGCAAAACGCTGCAAACGCTGCCTGGCGTCTTCCACCCCGTCTGCGCTGGCCAGAGGGGATTCTGTTTCCTGCAAATTCGGATTCAACCAAAAAACCTCCTCTGCCGCAGCCAAACGCCGCAGCAACGGGTTATTCGCAATTTGCATCTTCTATTCTCCTTCCAGCAAATCCGCCGCTCTTAATGTGCATAGCAGATCAGCTATGCTCTGCCGTGCCGTGTTTGCATCCACTTCGTATTCCGCCAGCAGCGCTTCCAGCAGCTGAGCTTGGCTGCTGCCCCGCTCCAAATAACGCCAGAGAAAAGCTGCGCTTTCATTTAACTGGATCAAACCGTTGAATTGCTCCGCTGCCTCTTCGACGGCGACGACGACGGACTGTCCGGCATAAGGCCTTAACAGGAATCCTTTTTTGATTTTCATGCTGACCCTTCTTTCATGGCCCCATAGGCAAGTTCAACTGCCTCTGCTGAGATGGTACAGTTCAATTCGTAAATAGGTACCGTATCCGCGAAATACTGCAGTAAATCCAGCAGGTGCTGCATTGGCTGCGCTTCGGTCGGCCGCAGTGTCTGGTTGAGCAGCAGCGGCAGCAAGCGGTTCTGCTCAAGCCTTCGGATACTGTTTTGAGAGCTCTGCCGCAGCAGGCTGACAGCCCGTAGCGGCGCCTTGCTATTGGTTTGCAATTGGTGTTTTCCGCCCCAGGGTGTACCGTACACAACAAAATGCCCGTTTTGCAGCCGTAAAACGGGTTTATCATCGTTGAGCATGCTCACACGTTCCGCAAAGCGCTGACGCCAGAGCGCGGCATGCGTCGATTTCCCTGTACCGCTCGGAGCGGTGAATAAATAAGCTTCCCCGTCCAGAGCCAGCGCCGAGGCATGCAGCAAAAAGCCTTCATAATCAAGCAATGCGCGGCAAATTTGACGCTGCAGACAATTGCTCTCATGCAGCGCCGGCGGTAAATGCGGATCTTTTTGTTGTTCTGCCGCCAGCATGGCATCGCTCACAGTGATAATCACCTCTGCCGGAGCATCGCACAGATACGCACGGCACAGGTTGTTAAGTTCGTTAAAACGCGGAGTGAAACTGAAAACCAGATCGGCAATACGAAGATTCGGCATCATAGCATGACTATCTTACAACTTCTTTGATGACGCGCAGCACATTGCCATAGGCGATCTTTTCAATCTGCGCTTCGCTGAAGCCTGCTTTGCTGAGCGCGTCAAAAATTATCTGCATCCGGGAAGCATCCTTCACTTCCAGGTTGCTGGTGATACCGTCAAAATCGGAACCCAAACCCACACATTCAATGCCGCCCAGCTGCACAAAATGCCGGATATGACGTACCATATCCGATACCAGGCTGTCTTTGCTGCTGATATCCGCACTCAGAAAATTGGAACAGAAGTTGATCCCGGCAACGCCGCCGCTCTTCGCAAGCAGGGGGATCATTTCATCCGTTAGGTTGCGCTGATGGCCGGATAAGGCGCGGCAATTGGAATGTGACGCCACAAATGGCTTCTTGCTGAGACGGGCAACATCAAAAAACCCACCGTCAGAAAGGTGAGAGACATCGACCAGCATGCCTTTGTCATTCATCCACTCCACAGCTTCGCAGCCAAAGGCTGTTAAGCCTTTGTTCATCACAGCAGCATCCAAAGAATTGGGAAAGCCAAAACAGTTGGCGTAATTCCAGGTGAAGGAAATCAGCCGGACGCCCAAATCATAATAATGCTGCAGCCGTTCAAAGCTTCCTTCTACCGGCCGGCCGTCTTCGATGGTTAAAAAGGCTGACATTTTGCCTGCTTTGTTGTTGGCCTGCAAGTCGGCCGCATTGCGGGCGAAGCCGATCAGATCGCTGTGTTTGCCGATTTCCCGCAGCAAGGCAGCCTGCATCGTATCGATCATCACATCATCCGGCGGCAGCTCGTGACCTCTCTCTTTTGCCTGCGCGCGAGGCGGCAGGAACATGGCGAAAAACTGCGCCATATAATCGCCTTTCTGCATTTTTTGAAAATCAATATTCAAGTCGTTGGCAAAAAGATTGAATTCATCCGGTTTGCGGTAAGCGCCGCCTAAAGTGTCACAATGCATATCAATGATTTTCATTTGCGAGAACCCTTCTTTCACTCATCTTTGCTTCTCTTTTCGTCAGTTGATCGCAAATTCCTGCTTGCGATGCACAATTACCATACCTTTACCGTTTGTTTTACTTTGCTTTTTTTTGCGCTGCGCTGCTATGAGCAAAAGGCCGCCTGCGCAAGTATTTCATCTAGGGTACAGATAAAAACATTTTATGCTTGCTATTGTCAATATTCTTGGACCTCTATTTGATCGCTTTGCCCGGATCAGCGCCTTGAAACCATTGATCGTCATTTTCTTTTCCAAATTCCTGCCGCAGGAGTGAATGGGGCCAGCTGATCGTTCCCTATTGTTTACCTTGATACAAATATACAAAAACATTTGAGTATAGCGTGAAAAGGAACTATTTGCACCCTTTTCATCTCTATAGCGTGAAAAGGAACTATTTGCACCCTTTTCATCTCTATTTGTGCCTTGAGCACTGCGAAAGGAATGGATTTTAAAATGAAAGATATTTTGACCGATTTCAACCAACGATTACACCCTGGTATCCGGGTAGTGATTTGGATCTCTTCTTGTTTGGCAGACTCAGCCTATTTTTTAGTGCCTGATACGGTTCGTGTTCCCTGGACCGGGAGTTTGCTCATCACGCTTCCTTCAGATTCCATCTCGCGATGGACACCCTTGCGCTTGGCTAATGGTTGGCTGCTACCTACCCCCATAGCGGACTTTCACCGCCTAGTTACGCACCATGCGTGGCGCACAAAAAAGTGCTGCAGCAATTTTTCGTTTTGCTGCAGCCCCTGATTCTCTGGCTGTCTCACTCAGGAATTTCTATTTTTTTCCAGTTCCGCTACGCGCAGATTTTGGAATCCTTCACCCAAAACCTCGTTGGACTCCAGAATGATGGTAAAGGCTTTCGGATCGATCTGCTTGACTACCTTTTCCACAGTGAACATTTCCTTATTATTGCAAGCGCACATCACGACCTGCTTATCTGTCCTTTTATAGCCGCCTTTGGCTTGCAGCAAGGTGGAGCCGCGCCCGCTGTATTCGTCAATTCCATCACAGATTTGTTCGCCTTTCTCAGTGACGATCAAAGCCATTTTACCGGCATTCACACCATACATGAATTTATCCACGACCAGAGAATAGAGATAAGTGATCATCATGCCATAAATGATACCGTCGATATCACGAAAAATCAAGCCGGCAACCAAGACGATCGCAGTATCGGAAATAAAGATAATCCTGCCCAGCGGAATATGCGGATTGGCTGATTTCACAGCCATTGAAATAAAATCCGTGCCGCCGGTGGAAGAATTGCGCATATAGATCAAGGCATAACCCACTCCTGCCAGGACGCCGGTGCAAACGGCAGCCAACAGGCGGTCTCCGGAATAAACCGGCAGCAAAGGGGCAACATAATCGATGATCAGGGAGGAGGTCAGCGTACAGCGCAGAGAGCGAAAGAAAAAACCCTTGCCGAGGCGACGAAAGCAGAGCAGGGCAACCGGTATATTTAATAAAATCACCGTCGCACCAATGTTATAGCCAAAGAGGCGATGCAGGATTAAGGCAATACCGGAAATGCCGGTCATTGGGAATTCCGCATACAGTGCGAAATTATACAAACCGATCGCAATCAGAAATCCCCCTGCCAGCTCCACCACTGTATCCAGCGCGATCTTTTTCAGTTTCTTTTTCATGATGATCCTCCTCCCTTACACAAAAAAAGCGTTTCGCAAATTACACTATAATCCGCAAAACGCTCTTTTGTTATTTTTTAGTATAGCAAAGATGTTAAGATTTGTCAACCAAAAAATACCGCATGCGCTGCCGGTATGCTCTTCCCTTTCTCCGCTTTGCTGTTTTTCCGACAAAAAGACAGCCTCTTGCCACAGCCGATCTGTTTTTGACGGTTGCAGACAAGAGGCTTTTGTCTCTTATCGTCTGCTCTTCTCTTTTTGGATCGCAGCGCGCCGGACAGTTGCTGCCGCTTAGTCGTCTGCGAATTGTTGGGCGATCCGCTCAAAGGCTGTCATGATGACGCTGCGTGCCGCCGGCAGACAGACCCGCTCAAAGCCGGCGCCAAACTGCGGATCGTGCACCAGACCGCTTTGCAGCATGACATTGGCTTTGCCGTAAATCCGGTCCTCAATTTCTGCATGACTGAGACCATAACCGCTGAAATCCAGCCACAAGCAATAGGTCCCCTCCGGGCGCCACAGTTTGACTTTTGGCATCCTTTCCTGCAAAAAAGCCTGCACGGCGTCGATATTGCCGTCGATATACGCATTAACCTGATCCAGCCATTCTTCGCCTTCGGTGTAGGCCGCAATCAAAGCCGCCACCGCAAAGGGAGTAGGCATGCGCATGCCCATCGCTTTATGATAGGCTGCCCGCAGAGTATCATCGGCGATGATGGCGTTGGAACAGGATAAGCCAGCCAGATTGAAGGTCTTATTTACGGCGTTGAGCACAACGATATTGCTTAAATCATCAACAACGGCAGCCAAAGGGTAATGCCGGACGCCCTTGCGCAGGATATCGCAATGCACCTCATCGGAGATGAGAATCACCTGATGTTTTTTGCAGATCGCCGCCAGCGTGCGCAATTCTTCCGGCTGCCAAACACGCCCGACCGGGTTATGCGGCGAGCAAAGCACAAAACATTTATTCCTGGGGTCAGCGCATTTTGCTTCAATATCCGCAAAATTCATACTGTAATAGCCCTCCTGATTGATCAGTTGGCTGCTGACCACCTTGCGCCGACAGTCCTCTTCAATGGCACTGGTAAAATGACCGTAAACCGGGCGGCAAAGAATAATGCCTTCGCCTTCCTTGCTGAATGCTCTGATTGCGCCGTTGAGTGCTTCCACCGTACCGTTGGCATAGAGGATATGTTCCGGATTGATCTCCCAGTTGTGTCTGGTTTTAAACCAATGCACAATCGCCGCGCGATAGGCAGGAGCAGCCAGATCGGAAGTATAACCGTAAATACGGAAATCGGCCACACGATGCATGGCGTCCACAATCGGTTGGGCAGCCGGAAAATCCATATCCGCAACCTGCAGAGGGATGGTCTGTTCGTCAAACCTAAATTTACCATTCATCATCGCGGACATCATTGGCATCATGTCCCACTTCATCGAATAAGTCCCGCGCCGCTCAACCACTTCATCGAAATTATACTGCATGCTGCGATCCCCTTTTCTTAATTGATATGACTCCCGATCTTTATGATACGCGCCCGATTCTGCAAGAGTCAAGTCAATGTTTTTCCTGCCAGAGGCGATCGGCTACCAGCTGCCAGTTGGTAGCAGCTGTTTGACATTTTGCGCAAAGCTCATCCACATTTTCTTTCTCTGCTGAATCGGTGGAAACCGCATTCGACGCGTGCACCATTTCTGCCAAAGCGCCGTAATTGTCAAGCAGCGGGCAAGGCCGCAGCATATTCTTGTTGAAAGGCTGATGCGTTCTATATTGCATAAACAGCGGCGATTGATAAGCCTGCAGAAGAGTTTTTTCGTGAATATTGGCATCGCTGTAATGAATAAATGCACAAGGCTCAATATCCCCGTTTGCGCTGATATGCAAATAAGAGCGACCTCCCGCAATACAGCCATTCACATATTCGCCGTCATTCCAAAAATCAATTGTAAAAATCGCTTTGCTGCTGCGGAATTCCCGTATTTGCTGATACATAAACGCGCGTTGCTCGGCACTGACCATCAGTTCTACCGGTGAGCCGACGCCAACCGGCATAAAGGTAAAGAACCAGGCAAACTTGGCACCCTGCTCGATCAGGAAATCAAAATACGCTTCGCTGCCGACGATATTTGTATTCTGGCTGGTATAACAGCAGGATGCGCCGAAGGGAAGTTTTTTTGCTTTGAGAAGCTGCATTGCATGCAAGACCTTTTGAAAAGTTCCCGCGCCGCGGCGTGCATCCGTTTCGGCTTCAAAGCCTTCGATGCTGATCGCCGGAATAAAGTTTTTGACGCGCAGCATTTCGTCTGCAAAGGCTTCGTCGATCAGAGTTGCATTCGTGAAAGCCAGGAATTGACAATCCGGATGCGCTTCACAGAGGCGTATGATATCCTGCTTGCGCACCAAAGGCTCTCCGCCG
This sequence comes from Negativicutes bacterium, assembly GCA_021372785.1. NCBI lineage: Bacteria > Bacillati > Bacillota > Negativicutes > Negativicutes bacterium. The sequence continues at coordinate 38,618 of JAJFTT010000032.1, forward strand.
GAATAGATATACATATAGGTCCCCAGAGCTTTTCCCTGCCGGATGATGTCATCCAGTGTCGCATAATCCATCTGCAGCCTGTCACCGTATTCCGCTGCCCAACAACCAATACAATGCAGATTACAGGCAGAGGTGGGGTCCATTAAAATTGCCCAAGGAATATTACATTGATATTTCTCCCTGTTTTTCTGCTGACGCTGACCGCCAAGAACTGTGGCATTGATAACGAAATTTTCGAACATTGTCTTTCTAACCCCATCGTCGATATCGGTCCATAGGCTCTTCATCAAGCGGTACCAATTGCCATCGGGATGTTCCAACACACTGTGCATCGCTTTCCTTTGACCAAGCATCGTATCGTTATGGTCAAACAGATCAACCCAGTGCAACAACTTAGGAAATGCCTGATCCGGATCTTCATTCAGATATTTGAATGCTGTCTTCAAAGCGATTCCTTCTATATTTTCTTTCACTGTTTTTTCGTTCATACTACTCTCTCCTTCTCTATTTATTTTAGACTGGCCGATCGAATACGTCTGCTCAGATCACCTCCCAAAAAGCAAAGAAACGCTGCCGGAACTGATATGGCTGCCAATCATCGAACCAATCTCCCTGAACCTAACCTCGGCGGGATAAACAGATTTCAACGTTTTTTCAAATAATCCGCTTTCCCGGCACCGCTGCCTGATAAATCAACACTGTTTTGAGCTGATCAACTGCCACTGGTAGCTGTATCAAGTGAAATAGAGCCCCGGAATCCGGTTAACCGCTCCGTATCTTTCGATTGGAGACACGCTCTCCCTGCAAATCAACTTTCAGCGCGGCTTGCTATCCGGCCGATCCCCTGTTGCAGCGATGGGCAAAGTCAACCTGGTGCCGGCTGTAAATCCTTTGCACCCCAGGTATAAGGAACCTCATCGAGCCTGTATTGCATGAGAGGAACAAGAATATTTCCCTTCTCCCAACCATGCGACGGCAAATCAGACCTCACATGGATGATAATACGGTATTCTTTCACTGCACATCACCTTTCTCTTGTCTCAGTCAACCGATGCAACGGCGCTTTCCGTCCCCCGATTTTTTTAGAATAAAGCAATCTTCCCTGAACTGTCAGCCAGGACTCTTTCTGACCTTCCCTTTGGCTCGAAGACAAGCATTGTCTTGATTAAACGTCCGGTTAATTGCATCGATGACTTCTCTTCCGGGCGTTCCCTATTTCTGGAAGCAAACGATTCTTTAGACCAATTTGGCTGTAAAGGATAACAGAATATCCGGACCGGCAATAAACGACGGCAGAAGCGTCTGTATTGAGCGCATAAAATGATCACGGATGCCTTCTTCCGGGATACCAAAAACATTATAGAAATCATCCGCATAAACAGCGTAACTGATCAGCGGCTGTAAGAAGAAAAAGAAATTGAAAACTGTAATTTCCACGGGAAAAGCAAATTCCGCATCCACAGCTTTGATTTCTTGATACAGCGGATTGCTTTCATTCCCTTTGATGAGTTCCGTAAAACGGAACAAATCATTGTGGTGTTTGCCGCTTTTCAACGATTCTAAAAAAAGAATTTTTACTAACTGCTTGCGCTCGAGGATAAAATCGATTGTGCGCCCATAAAACTGCAGCATCTGCTGCAGAAAGTATTTCGCCGCTTCTTCGTTGACAAAATGAAACCGATCCGGCAGGATGTCGAGCAGGTTATTGGAAATCATGCTGAGAATATGGTCCTGGATGAAATTCATCGACAGGGATTTCGATTCTTCAAACAACTGCTCCAGCATTATATCCAGAATTGCCTCTTTGTTTGCAAAATAGTAGTAGATCAAAGCTTTATTGACGCTCGCTTTTTTGGAGATTTCACTGATGCTGGTAGCATCAAAACCTTTTTCCGCAAAAAGTGTCTGAGTCGCCTGGAGAATACGATCTTTTGCCTCATAGAATGTAAGATGGTTCGCTGTACTGTTACTGTTCATGCCATTTCCCCTCTTGCTTCACGTTCTTCTGAGAACCGAAGAAGACGACAATTTAGTTAACCGTCCGGTTAAACTATTCTAACAAGTAAGCCGAATCTTGTCAAGTAGATTCGACTTTTTTTGTTGCGGCATGACTTTTTTCGGCAGCAGCGCTTTACTCTGTCTTGCGTCCGATATACATCAGATGCTCCGCCATACCCAGGAATTCCTCACGCTCGCATAACTGATGCGCCAGCTCCAGCCATTTGCGGATGACTGCTTCCGGTAAATCCTTTAACGTGAGCTCATTGGCGGCAAGAATCCCTTCCTGCGCAAAAAAGCGCAATTGCTGCAACGGAAACTGCGCCATAAAAGGTGCAATTTCGGCAATCGTGTAAAAATAAGCTTCGGTAAAGGCATTTCCTGTAAAGGGAATATTTTGTCTGACACAATCGAGATAATACTCTTCTTCCGCTTTGACGACAGACTCCGGCATAGACTTCAGAAAATCGATGATTCCGCTATAAAGCTGGATAAACGATACATAGAGCAGGCCGCCAGGCTTCAGGCAGCGCAGCGCTGCCTCGATAGCCTGGTTGCGATCCTCTTCCTGAGTCAAGTGATAAAGCGGCCCCATCAATAAGACATGATCGAAACTGCTCTGAAGCAAGCGGTCGGCATATCTGGCATCACCGGCCAGCGCAGTAAGATTCACGTCTTGGGCCGCCGCCATTTGCTGTGCGAACTTCACATTTTCCGCTGAAAGATCAACCAGCGTCACCTGACAGCCTTTTTTGGCATAGTAAAGCGCATAACGGCCGGGACCGCCGCCGATATCCAGCACACGCTCACCCGGCTTGATGTATTGATCCAACATTCGGATAGTCAGCGCAAATTCGAACGGATGCCTCTCCAGACGGTTCCACTCCGCTTCAACATGTTCATCATAGTATTGTTGGACTTTTTTCACGATATCGCTCATTGCTCTATCCCCTTTCGTCTGATGATCTGATCTCTTGCATCTCTACAACAAAAGTTTATAACGGCACATCCGGCTGCCGTTGCAGCACAGATCGTGTCCGGCAGGCAAAGTAAAAATCTCCTGCAATTGGGCGCCGAGCAGCAGGCAGGTTTTCCGCGAGGCGGTATTTTCCGGCCGACAGGTGATGATCAGGCTTTCCATCTGATGCCGGCGCGCCAACTGCAGCAGCAGCCGACAGGCTTTTGCGGCATAATGATGTCCCCGCCAGGCCGGATAGATGGTAAAACTCAAGTTTCCATCGATTGCGGTCTTGCAGTTTGTACCAATCCGCAGATCGCAGCGTCCCAGTTCCACATCATCGCTGCGTCGCCGTATCTTAAAATAATACGTCGGCAGATTCCCGGTTAATTCCTCTGCCTCGACAGCTGCCTGCAGCTGCAAATAGATTTCCTGATCTTGCAAATCGATCGCATCATATAACATCTTTTCACCTCGCCATGCGCCTGAGTGCATTCGGTATTTCAATGGATGCTGAATCTGGTTTTACCGCAATCACACAGAGTGTTCGGCTGCTGCCTGTAAAGGGAGCACCCGCCGCGTCAGCATAAAAGCGAAAACCGTCAAAGCCTGTTCGCGCAGCTCCGCAGCGGACCGTCAGCATAGCGGCCGCGATGCCTCACCGCCGCCGCTATTTTTCGGCATCGCGTCAGCCCAAAGCTTGACCAAAGCGATGGGATGCTGAATGGCGGCGGCTGTTTTTTCGATGCTCAAACCTTCCCCCAAATAACGCTGGGCAATCACCATCATGGATTCACCGATTTCGATCATATGAAAATCGGGATCATAGATGCGCACCACGCGCTGCTGCCAGGGATATTTCTTTTCCGGATGCACAGAAACAATTTCTCCGTATGATTTTAAGCGCCGCAGAAAAGCATCAAAATCGGTCACTTCAAAACAGAGCTCCATGTTATGACTTTTCCGAATGACAGAGCTCGCCGCAATATTGGTCAATTCCGCAAAATCCTGCTGAATGCCAAAACCGCCGCTGAAGGTCACGTATTTCCCTAAGTCCAGCACCACTTTCTGCTCAAACAGTTCGCCGTAAAATCTCTTGGATACTTCCACATCCCGGACAGCCAGTAAAGTGATTTTAAATTCCATCCCGTTCCTTCCTCTCTCCCTTTGTCCAGACAAATTGCCAGGGCAGTAGTTTGTTATTTCTGACGCCGTCAGGTTTTCGCCGCACTTTCTCCAGCGATCATAAAACCAATTCCCGCGCGTGCTTTGGTCTGTTTTGCTTTGGGCGGCTCACCCGCATAACCAAACGGCAGCAGGAACAAACCGCTGAGCGCAGCTGGCAGACTGAAGATGCGCTTCACTGCTTTTTGTTTCAAATAACCGATCAATCAGGCGGATAAACCATTTGCCACCGATATCGCCTTAAACTTACGCGCCGGTCTGCGCGTTTCAATTCCTTATTTCAGTTCTATTTTGACACAATCCTTTCCTTTATTACACGATCTGCATTTTGATGATTTTCTTTGCTTGTTCAGCGCGATGAGCCGCTCCGGGGTGACAATATAAAAAAGCCGTGAGAAAATTCCCACAGCTTGCGTTGATTTACCAAGATTACCTGTGGAAAACAAAATCAAAACCAAACTAAGCAGAAGAAAAGCAGACCGTTTCGTGCAACAGCCGATGCTCTTTCTGCAGTTATGATTTTCATTCTCTGTTCCACGTTCGCACCCATCTTACCGATTCTGTAATATCAGGTGTGCCGGATTGCCATCAATCCTTGATGCTTTCTGCTGTCGCACGCCCAAGATAACATGCAAAAATCAAATTGTCATCGGCAAAACTGAACTTTCATCCTTTGAAAGCAGTCAGTAATTCCTGCAGTACTTCGGTGCAGTCCGCGATCAAACCATAATGACTGATTTCAAAAATCGGCGCCTGCGGATCGTTGTTCACAGCAATGATGCACTCGCTGCGACTGATCCCAGCCAAATGCTGAATCGCACCGGAAACACCAAAACTCAGCAGCAGCCTGGGCGCCACGGTAAAACCTGTTTGCCCAACCTGGTGCGCATACTCCGCCCAGCCCGCATCAACCAGCGGACGGGAAACACCGACCGCCGCACCCAGCAGTTCTGCCAGTTCGTAGATCCATTTCATATTTTTCGCATTACCGATTCCGCGGCCGGCCACCACCAAAATTTCCGCTTCGGCAATGGAAGCAGCCGCTGCGGCCGGCTCCGTTTGCAGCAGCCGCAGCGTTTGCGGCAAAGCTTGCGGGGCAGAACAGACAATCACTTCTCCCGAGCGCTGAAAATCCAAACCCGGTAACGCTAAAATACCGGGACGCACCGTTGCCATCTGCGGTCTGTGGTTCGGACAGATAATCGTCGCCAGTAAATTGCCGCCAAAGGCCGGTCTGGTTTGCTGCAGAAGGCCGCTGAGCGGGTCGATTTCCAAGACGGTGCAGTCGGCCGTCAAACCGGTGCGTTGCCTGGCGGCGACGCGCGGAGCTACCGAACGGCCAAAATCAGTTGCCCCAAAGAGGACCACTTCCGGACGGTATCCTTTTATCAAGTGACAAATCATCGTATAAAAAGCAGGCTCCAATTGTGCGGCGAATCGCGGATCCTGGCAGACATAAACCAGATCGGCGCCTGCCGCGATCAATTGCCTGGCCTGGAATGCTGTCTCAGCCGGGCTCAGCAGAACCGCTGCCAGACGGCAGCCGCGCAGTTTGGCAAGTTCGCTGGCTTTGCCCAGCAATTCGAAACTGACCGGCAGCAATTCGCCTGATTGGCTGCGCTCGCAGACTACCCAGATATCTTGATATGCCGTTAAATCAAGCGCAGGACTGTCTTCTTTTGCGATGCTGAGCGCGTTTTGGGGGCAGCTCTGCAAACAGATACCGCACAAAGTACAACCTTCCCCCAACACAGCTTTGCGGTTCTGCAGTGTCAGCGCCGCGGCTGGGCAACTTTTGCAGCAGAAACCACAGCCAATACAGAGATCCCGATCAATCCTCAATCCAGTCATCTATTTCAGTTCCTCCCTGATCCGCGCAGCCAAAGCCTGCACCTGTTCTGTTAAGCTGCCCGCAAAGAAGACGCACGCATGGCTCCGCTGCGGTACGCCGGTGCGCACCACCTGGGTGGGTGAGCCGCTTAAGCCGCAGCGGCTGACATCCGCCTGCAGAGCCACCGCATCCAGCAATTGGAACGGCGCAGTTTCGCCAAACTCCACCCCGCTGATACTGGGCAGCCGCGGCTGATTGATATCTTTGGCAATGGTCAGCAAAGCCGGCAGCCTGATCTGCAGCAATTGGCGCTGACCGTCCAGACTGCGGCGCACCGTCATTTCCCGCGGCTTAATCTCGAGGATCTTCTCCACATTGGTCAGATGCGGTATTTCCAGGTGCTCCGCCAATTCCGGCCCGATCTGCGCCGTATCGCCGTCAATGGCCATGCGTCCGCAGAGGATCAAATCAAAATCACCCAATTGCCTGACGCCCAGGCTCAAGACATAAGAAGTGGCCAAGGTGTCGGCACCGGCAAAAGCACGGTCGGATAACAGCAGGGCCCGATCGGCGCCGCGACTCAGCGCATCCCGCAGTAAGCGTTCCGTGGCCGGAATGCCCATGCTGATCACGCTGATTTCGCCGCCCAGTTGTTCTTTGATTTCAATGGCCTGTTCCAGCGCATAGGTATCGAAGGGATTGATCACCGACTGATTGCCGTCGCGCAAAATTGTTTTCGTGACCGGATCGAGTCGCACTTCATTGGAAGAAGGCACTTGTTTGATACAAACGATGATTTTCATACCTTTTCGCCTCCATCCGCCTCGAATAAATTACCGTTGCCCAACAGATTCCGCGGGTCAAAGACCTTTTTTAAAGCTGCCATCTCGGCAATATGCTCTGCTCCGTACATGGTCAGCAGCATCTTGGTTTTCAGTTTGCCTACGCCGTGCTCCGCCGCCACCGCGCCGCCCATTTGGCAGATTTGGGCTGCCCATTGCTGATATAAGGCTTTGCCTTTCCAAAAATCCGCTTCATTGCGAGGCAGAATATTCACATGCAGGTGATTGTTGCCGATATGACCCCATATGGCCGACTGCAGCTGATTTTCCCGTAAACCCCGGCGATAGAGCGCCACAACTTGAGCCAATTGATCATCCGGTACCGACATATCCGTGCCTAATTTTGTGATCATCGGATAATTTTGTTTGCGGCGATCAATCAGCAGATTGGCGCTTTCCGGAACGGCATGGCGGAAGAACTGTAATTGGGTCAGATCCGCTTCTGTTCTGGCAACCCAGGTATCCGCTTTATTGCCGCCAGATTGCTGCAGAACAGCCCCGATCTGCCGCAACTGCGCTAAGGCTTCGGCTGCATCCTGACAATGCAGTTCGGTGTAAATACAGTAGCGATAGGATTCCGGCACCTCCGGCAGGCGGGCGAAGGCGCTGCTCAGGCGTTTTTGCTGGCGCAGCAGCTCCAGCGCATCCGCATCAAAGGCTTCCAGGGCTGCCAGATGCTGTACTTGGCTGCGCAGCCGCATGGTAAACTGAACAGCCTGATCCTCATCGGCAAAAAAGCAGCTGACCCCCCAAATCAGCCTGGGATGTTCCATCAGCGCCAGCTCAATTGCCGTGATCACACCCAGGGTACCGTCTGAGCCAATCAGGAGATCGATCGCATCCATATTATCTTCAATATAATAACCGGAGGCGCTCTTGGTTTGCGGCATCCGGTATGTAGGCAGATTCAGTTCCAGAGTCTCCTGATTCGTCAGCGGCAGAGATAAACGGCGGCCACGGGCAAACACCTCGCCGCGGCGTAAGGCAATCATACGGCCGTCGCTCAGCAGCATGCGCAGCGCGCTGATGTGATGACGGATCGGACCGTAGAGGAAAGTGCGAGCGCCGGAGGCATTGCAGGCTGTCATACCGCCAATCGTAGCCGATGCTTCGGTTGGATCCGGCGCAAAAAATTGCCGCGGGGCTTTGCCAAAGTCCTCATAAGCCTGCAAAGCAGCCGTATCCCAGCCGGAGCTGGCAAATTGCTTTTTTTTAATCATTTTTTTGAACTCCGATAAAACCAAACCCGGTTGGACGGTAAAATAAAACCGTCCCGATTCATCCCGGCGGCAGCCGATCACCCGATTCATCCGGCTCAGATTCATCACATGCCCCCGCAAGGGCACAGCGGCGGCAGCCAGACCCGTACGGGCTCCCTGAATGGTCAGCGGTGTCGCGCTTTGATATAGGTACGCAAGTATAGAAAGGATTTCCGCTTCGCTGACCGGAAAAGAAATACTGTCCGCCTGACCGACTGTCCGCGATTCGTCCCGCAGATATTCCGCATATTGCTCATTCAGCGGTTTGATTAAGTTGTTCATGAAAAAGGCCTCCCCGTCTGGATTATGGTAGCTGAAGATCAGGCCGGAATCGAACCCATCCCGGCCTGATACGCAAAGAAGGATTTCTATTTTTCAGCCTTACCCCAGGAAAACTACGGCGATTTATAAACCACTTTCCCGTCGATCACCGTCTGCAGGACTTTTAAATCAGCAATTTTCTCCGGATCAATCCGCAAAATATCATCACTCAAAACTGCAAAATCCGCCAGTTTACCGGGTTCCAAACTGCCGATTTGGTGCTCCAGGCCCAGATAGTAAGCACCATTCTTGATGAACAGTTCCAGCATTTCCATCACACCAATACATTCTTCGCTGCCCAGCTGCACCCCGCGGGAGGTGCGGCGCGTCACTGCTGCCCGCATGCCCAGAAACGGGTTATAATGAGCGGACGTCATATCGGAATTAGCGAAAACGCGAATGCCGTTAGCCAGATAGGTGCGCAGCGGAATAAAGCGATTGACCCGCTCCACTTCCAAATTATGAAAATAAATATCCCCCTCTGCAAAGATAAAGCCGGGCTGCACAGAAACGCCGATGTCACGGCGCCGCATGATTTCCAGGGCTTCTTGCGTTGGCAGATAACCATGAATGATATGGTGGCGGCGAGTTTCTACTCTGCTATCCTCGGCCATGATGCGATCAAAACTGCGGCAGGCAATGTCCTGGGCCAAATCGCCGCAGCAATGAATGCCGATCGACCAACCTGCCCGGTGACCGATGCGGAAATATTCCTCTAAACGGCTGATATCCAGGCGCAGCGGAATTTTTGTCTCGCTGCCGTCGAGCCAAGGCTCGTTCATCAGAGCAGTCTTGGAGCCGACACCACCGTCAATCGCCATTTTCAAGCCAGCCAGGCGCAGATAATCATCACCAAATCCCTCAAATATGCCCAGGGTCGGCACCAGATTCTGCAGATCTTTACCTTGAGCGGCATACAATCCATACCAGGCCGGCATCATGGCGACACGCTGCGCCAATTTTCCGGCATTGCGCGTTTTTTGATAGGCCTTCATTTCCTGCGGACCGACACCCGGATCCAGCAAGGAGGTGATGCCGTATTTCAGATACTCCCGGCCGGCCCGCTCGATGGCCGCCATCAGCTCGCTTTCTTGGTCGGCAGTGCCGGCATTGCGGGGAATACAGGCCCGCACCGCGTTTTGCGCGCCATTGATCAGATAACCGTTCGGTTCACCGTCTTCCCGGCAGACAATGGTTCCTCTTTCGGGTTGGGGGCTGCCTTTTTCTATCCCTGCCGCCTGAAGGGCCAAAGAATTGGCGACGCTGCCGGCAAAAAGGCGATGCAGCAGGACCGGATGATGCGGAGCCGCCTGATCCAATTCCCAGCACGTGGGCGGCCGATCTTCCTCAAACTGTGACTCAATCCAACCGGCGCCTTCGATCCAGCTGCCGGCAGGCAGGACCGCCGCTTTAGCGGCGACCAACCCCAGCAGATCGGCAATCGTTTTACAATCGAACAACAACACGCCGGCCATGCTGATTCCGGCTTCCACGACATGGTTATGGGAATCGATAATGCCGGGAATAACCGTTTGACCCTGCAAATCGATGATTTCCATGGAACCGTCCAGATTTTCCAACAACTCCTGATTGCTGCCGGTCATGCTGATTATATTGCCGTCAACCAGCATTGCCTGCACGATTTCCCGTTTCTCATTCAGTGTAATGATATTTCCGTTATAATAGAGCTTCATCATTCAGCTTGCCCTCCGCTTCCATTTTTGATTGAACTCTCATCGATTTTTTCTCATTCAGCATGATTTCCTGCAGCTTCATTTGGATCCTCTCGCATTGCGCCTGCACATTTGGTGTCAGACGGGCAGCCAGATACTCAGCCAATTGCAGATAGAGCAAGAGACCTGTCTCCACACGCTGCAGCAAAGGAAAACCATCGGCCAAACCGAAGGCCAGCCCCATCATCTCCACCAAGTCTCTCCCTTTGGCTTCCGCCGAATACGCCAGACACAACTGCTCGTAAAAATCATTTTCGCTTTGCAATAAAACCCCTTTGGCTACCAGCATCAATTTAACCAGACCGTAAGTCAAGCCATAGAGACCCAGCAGCATTTTACCATCCTGTTTATCCCGCACTCCCGCCATTGCTTTATAACATTCTTCCTGCCAGACCAGCATTTCACGATTCAGGTACGCATCGGCTTTTTGCCGCATAGTTTCATCCCAGACAAAAGCATACGCATCCTGCTGCAGCCGCCGTAAGATTCCTCTTGGATCATAAAGAATCCGCATTTGCCGTAAGCCGATCATATCATAGACAGCTCGCACCGGATCAGCAAAGCAGAGGCGTAAATCTCTTTCAGCGCTGTGCTGAATCACCCGATAAACACCGTGATACAAATCAATTTGCGGCTCCGGTATCGCTGCGGCTTGTTCTTTTGTCAGGCAGATCACGTCCAAATCGCTGTATGGCGTGGCATCTCCTCTGGCATAACTGCCCATTACGGCAATCCCCTCGATCTCAGCGCAAATTAAATCAGGTGTCATGGCATCGATCTGTTCACTGGATAACAATCGGCTCACCACCCTTTCCAGACTCCGGCTTTTTCTGCTATTCCATTCTATTTCGGTTGATCGTATTCCTGCCCTGCCGCCGCCGCAGTGAAAAACGCTGTCTGTTTTTAAAAAAATACTCTCTTGCGGATGAATTTTTTTCAATCTTATTCAAGCTTTTATTGTACAATCAATACAGAGCTGATGCAAATGAGAATTTTAATTGCGGAAGATGAACCACCTTTTTCCTACGCTTTTACCAAGCCGATACGTCCCGCGCCAGAGGCACCGGCAGTTAGAGTCTCTTGGGTTTGGCCATCGCAAAAAGCATTGCGGACGGACACAAAGGCCGAATCCGGATCAACGGTAAAACAGGCGAATGGGTTGAATTCATCGTAACCCTCTAAAAAAGATTCAACAAAATGGGAAAAGCGAGGTTGGCAGAATGACTCTGTCAGCCTCGCTTTTTTTCTTGATTCAGATTTTAGTGATCTCCACTTTATAAGGATGCGGCTGATCGCGATTGAAACTGGTGGTAATCAGGCAGCGTCCTTTGCTGCCCTCCACAATACCCGTTAGGAGGCCGTCCTTGCATAACTGCAAGCCTTGCAGTCCGTCGACTGTTCCAACGGCTTCTTCGATGTATTGCAGCAGTTGGTTGTAGCGTTCATGATACCGTTTCATGGTGTACGTTTCGATCAAAGCCGGAATCTCCGCATTGGGAGTCTGGATCAATTCCAGCACAAATTCGTCTTTCGCGTATTTTTGACAATAAGCTGCATAGACCGCGTCCCGGTGGTTTAAATCGTTTTCACCCATGAAGTCATTCTGTCCGCTGACCAAATCGAGTTCCAGCTGATGCAATTCGGCGGCTACTCTGAGATACATTGCTTTCTCAGTTTGCTGATAGTTCGTAAAAAATTCGACGATAGCCGGAATCCCGGAAATACAGGCATCCATGCGCATAGCGATCGGCATTGAAAAAACTCCTTTCTCTGCAAAATCGGCTTTCACTGTCAAAAATTTTTCTGACCCTTCCTTTTTACTGTTTAATTATAACATATGCCATGTGATTGTCAAATTTTTTCTGTTGATTCAGGCTTATTCAGACAATTCCAATGAACTATGAACTGCTGCCCGGCCTTCCATTCAAGGTCGCTTTGCCCGTCTCCCTCAAAAGTACCGGATAAACTAACATCGGCAGAGAATTGGTTTTATTGACTCAAACAGAATGGAACGGAGAATCGCTTATTTTTTTACTTGTGGTTTCCTGCATCTCCGCTTTGGTCAGCGCGTCAAGCGGTCATTCTGTTTGCTCAGCATAAGGAGCAAGGGCGAAACGAGTTTTCAAAGCCGCACCGCTCCTTTTGAAAGTTCAATATTGCACCTACCGAACAGATTAAGCCGGGACTACCTCATCGACAAGCGGTTCTCCTTTGGCAAAGCGAACGGCGTTTTCCACCACTTCAACCAGTTCTTTTCTTTTCCCTTCCACACTCATATCGGCAGCGTGCGGCGTGATCACAATATTTTCCAGGGCAAACAATTCTTTGAGCAGCGCCTGATCCAGGCCGCCGGTCGCCCTGACTTCCAGTTCATGTTCCAGGACATCAATGCCGGCACCCCAAATCATCCCCTCTTTCAGAGCCGTGAGCAAATCCTGATCCAGGGCCACTTTCCCTCTGGAAATATTGATATAAATGGCAGTTGGCTTCATCATTTTGAATTTAGCCAGATCCATATAAGCGGTTGTCTCCGCCGACAGTGGCATATTGGTGGTGACCACATCGGACATCCGCAATAAGGTTTCCAGATCGGTATAGACGGCGCCGCATTCCGTTTCAAACGCCGGATTTCTTTTCCGGTTATGATAAAGAACAGTCATTTGAAAACCGCTTAATTTGCGGGCAATCTCCTGACCGATGTTGCCTGCGCCAATGATCCCTAAAGTTTTTCCGGTCAAATCCAGCCCCAGTCTGCCGCCGTCTCCATGCTGCCATTGCCCGCTTTTGGCGCGCTTGTTGCGCGCGGGAATCATCTTCGCCACAGCCAGTATCAGGGCAATGGCATGCTCGGCACAGACATCCCGTTTTGCCCAGCCATTATTGGAAAAACGGACACCGCGCTCTCTGGCATAGGCAACATCAAAACCATCGAAGCCGGCTGAGGTGCTGGAAATATATTTCAGCATCGGCAGTTGATCCAGGACGGTGCGCGTAAAGCGGCCGGTGCCGCTGATCACAACATCGATCCCCGCCAGCAATTCGACAAAAGCATCTCCCTGCGGCGGCGTTTCGGTCTCCTGCACTTCATGACAAACAATATCATAATAGGGTTCCAGTTGGTCCAGGTATGGTTGATCCAGTTTCTTTTCAATGTATAACTTCATTTTCATCGCAATTCCTCCCAGTTATTCTCCGGAGAGCCGCAGCTCCTTCTGCCGGTGTGAGGCAACAGCCTCACGAAAAAACCATATTCAACAAGAAATTCGCTGCCGGCTGCAAAATACCTGCCCGTCTTGCAAAGGTAGCTACTTTTTTATGCAACCGCTCACGATTTGCTCAAAACATGAGCCACAAGAGGTAACTAAAAGGGTTTGTTGTCTATTCTAAACAGACAGCAAACCCCTGAAGCTGCATCGTTTCTTCACGAACCAGACTCTTGACGGCGATTCGGATTACTGCCGTTTCGTCGCGGACACGTTTTTTACGAAGCCGGCAGCGCATCCGGCTGTAATTCCACCGCTTCAATCTTACCGTCTCTTAAACGGATTACTCTCTGCGCGTACTGCGTCAAGCCTGTATCGTGCGTGATAATCACAAAGGTCTGTTTTTCGATTTCCCGGAATTTTTGGAACAAGCTAATCACAATATCCCTGGTTCGGCTGTCGAGATTGCCGGTTGGTTCATCAGCAAGCACAACTGCCGGTCTATTGATCAGAGATCTGGCGATGGCTACTCGTTGCTGCTCGCCGCCGGAGAGCTGATCCGGTCGATGATGCGCTCTTGGCGTTAAGCCAACTTCATTCAACAGGAAGGCAGCTCGTTCTCTTGCCTCTTTTTTACTGCCGCCCATGATTTTCAGCGGCAGCTCCACGTTTTCCAAAGCCGAAAGATGCGGAATTAGATTGAAAAACTGAAAGACATAGCCGATACTTTTTCTGCGCATCAAGGCCAAACGATCTTCGGACAGCGACACGATGGATTGTCCATTGATGCGGATATCTCCGCTGATTGGCCGATCGAGTCCTCCGATTAAGCTTAATAACGTACTCTTGCCACTGCCGGAAGGACCGACAATCATGGCAATTTCACCGGACATCACCTGCAGATTGACATTGTTGACGGCATAAACTGCTTCTCCTAAATAAAACGCTTTGTTGAGATTGATCGTTTCCAGAATAATCTGCGGACTGTTTTGACTCTCTTCCTTCATTGTTTTCCTCCTGACAAATCGGTATTTTCGTTTTGCCCGCTCTGAAAAGCGAGACGCCTGCGGTCGTAGGTTGCCAGAATTTCTGTGGGATAAGCATACCTGGCAGCCTCGGGATCATCCGGCCGGAAAACCAGCACCCCGGTGAAAGGATCGTATTCTGTGAAGATGCCGTCGCAAGGCGCGATCCATTCCCGGTAGCGGAAGCCAAACCAGCTGGCCTGGATGATCACGCCTTCCCCTTGCCGAACATGCTCCCCCGGATGGCGCAGAAAGGCCCCATCCAATTTCTGATCAACCACATCGGCCTGCAGCAGTCGGACATTTTCCTGCCGTTCCCGGTAAAGCAACTCCGCCTTGGGACGCAGAAGATGATTGATTTTTGTGCTGACCAGCGGAATCTGCCTGGCAAATACCAATTGATTGACGCTGGCGGCCTTGCTCAATAAAATGGGATAAAGCACTGCCAATAGAAAAATCAGCAGGGTGATGGCGGCATTCTGTCCCATCAAAGCAAAGAGCTGGCTATGCGACAATTCTGCCGACCATTGGAATTGCGGCAAGAGCAGCCGGAGGATGCCGTAACCCAAAGAAATTCCCGCCAGAAAAACCAAGCCATATTCAACGGCATAAAGGCTGACGATCTGGGAAAAACGCAGCCCGATTGATTTGAGAATGGCTAGTTCCTTACGGCGTTCCAAAAAAGTCATCAGCGCAATGGTCATGATCCCCAGCCCAAGAAACAGATAAATCAGACGGAGCACCCAGCCGGCCGGCGCCTGAATATCGGCGATCACTGTTGTCGCTCTCTCGCTTGGCATGGAGGGGTAAATGAGTTCCGAGCCTGGATAAACCCGCTGCATATTTCGCTCCAGACCGCTGGTATGCAGCTGGATCTCCGAACAGGCTAAAATTTGACCATTCGCTTGCGAATTGCCGGTTAAGCGCCAGAGATCGTCTTCCAGAATCAGAGGTTTCTGCAGATCATAGGCGTCATTGACAATACCGACTAAGCGAAATTCAGCGCTCCGAAAGGGGACCTGATCGGTAAAATAAGCCAATTGTATGGTATCACCGATTCTGTAACCGCACTGTGCTGCTAAGGCCGCCGGCAGCACGATCTGAGCGGACTGCAAATGATTGTCCTCAACCCCATTCGTGTTATCCCAATGGAAGAAGTAAGATTCTTTATTGATTCCCCAGACTTCCCAGGCAGCAAATGGGCTGTAACAAAGATGCATACTCACGTTCTCCGCTTGGCTGAACGGTCTGGGTACACTGAGGATGTTGGTAATATTGGCTTTCCCTTTGCCATAATCATATGGATTGAGCGGAGCAGGCAGTTCTTCCAGCGGTTTTGGCAGCATCCCTTGCGGTAGACGGACCAGCAAATCATACGGCAATTGCAGTTTCACCGCCTGTGAACTGCCCGTATTTCGTTCACTGATTAACATACTCTGGTAGAGAACGCTCAAATTGGCAGTCAGCATCACCAAAACGCCAATTGTTAATAAGCGAAAACGCCAGCGTACGATATTCTTGCCAGCCAATGGCCAGACTGCCAGCATTGATTTAAGTTTATTCATCGCGCAATACCCCCATGACCGACATGGAAGCGGATTTCAGTGCCGGGAACAAACCGAAAAATAGAGCAATCAGGGTAGTAGAACCAATGACCAAACCGTAGTTCTGCAAAACGCTGCTAAGAATTGATAAAAACGGATTCTGATTGGTGATTTGATTCAATATCGATTGGATCTCGACCAGGAGGAACCCCAGGCTTCCTCCTAAAATGGTGACCATCACAGCCTCTGTTAAAACCATCACTACAATATTTTTCCGCATAGAACCAATTGCTTTCAGAATCGCCATCTCTCGTTTGCGCTCGGTCACCATAATCAGAATATTGGCTGCCACCAAAAGCGCCGCATTCAACAGAATGAGCAGCAAAATCGGCAGACGCAGATCCGCGGAGATCACAGCTTGCTGTTCTCGCATGGCCTGGTTGCGCAGCTCTGTGCTCACACTAGCGGGCAGGACCTGAAAAGCCGCTGCCGGTTCCAGAGAAAAATTGCGCAGCAATCGCTCTTCCGCTTTGGGCGCGCTGATAAACTGAAAATGCGGCATCTGATTGCTGAGATCATAGACCGTATCTTCCAAGTAAGTTAAGCTGTTGATCTGGATACTGATTTGTTCGGGATAATAAGGCAGCGATTGACTGGCCTGATTCCAGAGCTTCCACCAGTAACCTTGGGGCAAATAAAGTTCGCTGCTGTAGGCATAAATCTGTGCGCCATCCGGCAAACCGGTGGCAGAATTCAGATAGGTTACATAGCGTGTGGGGATCGCGACAATACCAATCACTTGCAGGTCAATCGTTTGCCGCAGAAACCAGCGGGTCAGCAAGCGATCCTCGCTTCGTATGACGGCGGGAAGCTCCAGGCGGAGCCAATCGCCGACTTTGATCGGATTTTCGATACCGGGGATCGACTGCGGTACCACGATACAATTGGAGTCCATTTCTGCTTCGGTAAACCAATGCCCGTCAATGATATATTCTTCCAGGGAATGATCCGCCGATTCTGCGCCGCTTGCTGATTTTCCCTGCAGAAAAACCGCTGTTTTTTCGACCTCCTGCGCAGAAGCTATGGCGGCGTCGGTGATCCAGGCGGGCATTTGATAGATTGGATTGACTCCATCAACACCCGCGACGGCACTGATGGCGGCTAAGTCGTTTTCCGAAAAGTAATTCGCCTGTTCTGCAAGCCGTAAGTAACCGGCCTTGGTATATTCAGGGTAATACAAGCCGTAATCCGTGAAATCACTCAGCGGCTGATCGGTGAAGGTCCACCTTTCCCCTTCTTTTGGCATCTCGAGCGATAATCGCTCTGCATAAGCGATGATCTCTCCGCCATCCATCCGACGGACAAACTGGCCTGCCCCGCCGGCATAGCCTTTTCCTAAGCTAACCGAATAGCTCAGGAAGGAAGCTGCCAGCGCCATGGACAAAATCGCCAACAGGCTGCGGGCCAGATTCCTCCAGGCATTGGTAACACCCAGTTTGAGAAACATACGCTCATCCCTCTCATTTGTTTCAAGCGATTTCCGGTTTCGGCTGCAGTTTTGCGACTTTTTCTTCGCTCTCTACTGCTGACAACATCCCTATTCAAAGAGTCCGTGTGCCGGATCACTCTGTCTGGCAATATCCGCTGCATCCGGCAGAACGAGCAGCATGCCGGAAAAAGGATCAAACTCCAAAAAACCATCACACGGCGCGATCCATTCTTTATAAACGAAGCCGGAGAAACTCTCCTGGATCACGAGAACCTCCCCCTGCTTGACATGTTCTCCCGGTTGCCTTAAGAAGCTGCCGAATAACTTGCCTTCTTCGACTTCCAACTGCAGCAGCCGCACCTTGCGCTCTCTTTCCAAACGCAGTTGCTGGGCGGTTGGTTTGACCAAATGATCCAAGCGTTCCACAATCAGCGGGATTTTTCGCTTATAAATCAATTGATTGACTGAGGCTAGTTTGGCCAGTAAGATTGGATACAATAAGCTGAGCGTTAAGACCAAGGCTGTAACGAAGAGATTCTGGATACTTAAATTCTCCAGAGTCCCCGGCGGCAGGCTCTGATACCAGCTAAAACGCGGGATCACGACCCGCAAGACAAGCAAACTGCCAAACAAGCCCACAGCCGCGGCACAGCCATACTCCGCTGTCAGCAAAAGGACGATCTGCCGATTGCTGAAGCCGATGGATTTTAGGACAGCCAACTCTTTGCGCCGCTCCAGAAAGGTAATTAAGGAAAGCGTCAAGACACCAAAGCCCATAAACAAATAAATCAGTAATAAAATCCAAACTGAAGGCGCCTGCACCTTTGTTGTTAACTGCTGCGTTCGATTTTGAGCGATCCATTCATAAAGAAAAACCGCTCCGGGATAGACCTGCTGCATATTTTCTTCCAACCCGGTGGCATGGGTTAGCAATTCATTGCAAAATAACAATTGCCGATTGGGCACTGAGAGTGAGAAAAGGCGCATAGCATCCTCAAAGAGCATCAACGGCTGGGCTAAATCATCTTCCGTATCAAAGATCCCACAGATATGGAATTCGCTGTCGACTTGGATCCCGGACGGATTGATCACGCGCATCAGAACCGGATCGCCAACGCTAAGCTGATACGCGGCTGCTTCCCGAGCGGGTATCAACAAATCTCCTGTTTGCTTGAGCCAAGCGCCGGTTAATTGCTCTGCAGAAAATTGAAAGATCGCCGTATCCTGCCGCACCCCCAGGATGTCCCAACGGTTGTAGGCGGTATCGGCAAGCCCTCCGGCTGCCGATTCGGCGTACTGGAATGCGGTTGGTACACTGGGGATTTCATAAGTAAATTCTTTCCAACGGTTTTGCTCCCAAGAATAAGACGTTTTGACGATTAACTTGGAATCCAGGGGATTCGGTAATTCTGCCAGATCGAGCGGTTCCATATTTTCTGGCAGTTTAATCAGTAAATCATAGGGCAACTCCAGTCTTTCTGCTTCCGCGCCGGATTTTGCCTGCTGGCTGATCAACATACTGTGATATAAGACGTTCAGAGTGGTAGTCAACAAGACTAAAACCGCGATGACAGCGAGTCTGCCCCACCAGCGCTGCATATTCTTGCCTGCCAATTTCACTAAGGCTGCCGCGCGATTCCGATTGGCTTTATTCATCCCGCAGCACCTCCATGACTGATTTAGAGGCAATCTGCAAGCCGGGAATCAGAGCGAAAATTGCCGCACTTCCACATGTAATCAACAATACAAGCAGGTAATTCAGCAGCAAACTGCCTAAAATCTGGCTAGCATTGGCCAGATTGCTCAATTGATTGAGTACACTGGGAATGCTTATCATCAGATAACCGCTGCTCGCGCCCAGGAAGGTAATGGTCATCGCCTCTGTCACGATCATTTGGGTAATATCGCGGCGCCGAGCACCGATTGATTTCAGTACCGCCATTTCCCGCTTGCGCTCGATGATGAGAATGAGGATATTGGCGCAGAGCAACAAAGCCGCATTAAACATGACCAAGGCAACAATCGGCAGCCGCAAGTCTGCCGCGATGACCCCCTGGCTGTCGTTGGATTTTGTTTCTTTCAGCGCGGCCAGCCGTGCCGGCGGTATTCTGCTGAAGGCCTGTTGTGGCTCCAGTAAAAATTGATTCAGCATCCAATCGTTCAGGGTTGGCACACTGTTGATCTGAATGTTGGGCAGCTGTTCTCTTAAGCTGTAGACAACATCCTCCAAATAAGTTAGATCATCCACCTGCAGTATATACTGTTCCGGTAAATAAGCGAGCGTTCCGGCCGCTTGCTGCCAGATGGCCTGCCAGGTAGCCAAAGGAAGATAAATATCATTATGATAACCATGGATTTGTTCTGTCTTCAATTCTCCCATGGTAAAAAAATCGACATCACGGGTGTGCAGGGCGACAGTGCCAATCACTTTCAGCTCAACTGACGTTGTTGACTGCCAATTAAAACGCAAACCTTGCTCTCCCTGCACGACCTGAGGAATTTCTATTTTCAGTGTATCGCCGGTCGTCAACGGCTTGACTCCCGAAGGCAGCAATTGATTGGAAGCAACCACCGCCGCGAAACTGCCGTCGTCTGTCTCCTGCAGCCAGCGCCCGCTGTTGATCATACCGGCTAAGCTGCGTTCCTCGCTGGTTTCCTGCGATAAATCCTTGCCATAAAGCGAGTTCGCCACGGTTTCCCTCACGCCATGTTCCGATTGATATTGACTATAAATGGGCAGGCGATGGACCGGGTAAACCCCCGTGATACTTTGGTTCTGCCGTAATGCCGCCGCGATGGACTTCCACGCCGTCTCGTCCATTGGATTGTTGGCCATATAACCGGATTGTTCGTATTTTGAATAGAAAAAATTCAGGTCCGTCAAAGGGCTGAGCGCCTCCAGACGAAACTGCCAATCTTGCTTGCTGCCGGGTTGCTCGCTGATTAGCTTCTGCCGATAAATGGTAATCTCCCCGCCCAGCATTTGGCGTAAAGGCTGACCTGCACCCTGGCTATAACCACGACCCAACGTGAGCAGATAGGCCAGAAAAGCAGCCGCAAATGCCATGGAAATAATCGCCAATAAGCTGCGAGTCAAATTTCGCCAGGCATTGATGAATCCTAATTGATAGAACATGCGTTCACCTCTTCGTACAGATGAGTGATTTCAGCAAATCTTTTTTATGTAATGAAAAAAGAGGGTAGAATATCCATTTTCTTTAATATAGCATTATATTTTATTAAATTGTTCTATCATTCTCCTGGTTTTCCCTTTTTAAAAAAATCGATCCATGAAAATTTAACCGTCTCGCTGCCAGGTATAATACCGTATTTTTGAACATTATCCGACAAAAACAGCCAATTATGTTTTCTTAGAAAGCATATTTATGCTATTTTATGAATTTTTACGGGGGGGGGGGGGGG